>JASIJN010000313.1 GCA_030050125.1 Streptosporangiaceae bacterium
ATCGGGATCCGCTCCTGGACCGGCCGGGCGGCCGAGGTGAGGTCCATTCGCCCGGTGCGGTACCTGTAGTGCTGCCCCTGGTAGCTGGTCTGGCCCTGCCACAGCGCCCGGATCAGGTCGATGCCCTCGTCCAGCCTCTCGGCACGCCCGCGCAGGTCGGTGACCTCGGCGGTGTCGGGGAGATCGGTGTCCACCGCCCCGGTCCCGACCGCGAGCACCGCCCGGCCGCCAGACAGCTGGTCCAGCGTCGCCACCTGGCTGGCCACCTTCCAGGGGCGGCGCCACGGCAGCGGCGTGAGCATGGTGCCCAGCCGGACCCGGGTGGTGCGGACGGCCATCGCGGCCAGCAGGCTCCAGGCGTCGACCCCGTAGGCCGCCTCCCACACGAACACCCCGTCCCACCCGGCCTGCTCGGCCAGCACCGCCTGCTCCAGCTGCCGGACCGCGGTCCCTCCGGGCAGCACGGCGCCGAAGCGCATCTTGTTGTCGGCCATAGCGCGGTCTTATCACGAGCCGCCGGGGCCGGCGCCAGCCCCGGGCCGAGGCGATCCGCGGGTGAGGTGGCTGGCTAATCTGGCGGTGTGGATCTTTCGGCGATCAAGGCGGCGAGCAGATCCGAGCTCTATGCGTGCAGCGTCGCGGCGGCGCGCAACACGCAGGGGCTGCTGCACGACGCCGAGACCCTGGCTCGCTCGGGCGGCGTGGCGCGGGCATACTCGCTGGCGGCGCTGGCGGTCGAGGAGTGCGGCAAGGCCGGCGTCCTCTGCTTGCTGGCGGTGCTGTCCAGGTCGGCGAGGATGCAGGCACCGGTGGGCCGGATGCTGGAATGGCACCAGCTGAAGCAGGTGGGAGGACTGCTGATCGCGCTGCTGACATTCGACGAGCCTGGCCTGGCGTCCAAGCTCGCGGCCATGCCCAGGGCGCAAGTGGAGCAGATCCTGACCATCCTGAGCGTGCCCGCGGAGGAAGCGGATCGGCTCAAGCGGCGCGGCCTGTACGCGGATATGGACCGGTCCGGCCACATCCGTGAGCCATCGGAGATCACCGACGCCGAGGTCACGATCCAGCTCGCGCGGGCGCGGCAGGCCGCCGCGTCGGTCGCCTGGCTGCTCACGCCGGCGGCCCGGGCCCGGCTGGTCGATCCCCCCGCCGAGACGGTCGAGCTTGCCTTCGCGCTGGCCAGCGCCCTCAGCAGAGCCGGACATCCCCGTACTCCCCGAGCCGCTGCCGACGTCATGCTGAACGCGGCCAGCAAGCTGGGCGACGTCATGACGACCGGGGACGCACACCCCGGACCCGCACGGGCGCGGCGCGCCTAGAGCGCGTCGCTGACGTCGAGGTCGAGCCGGTACCTGGCGATCGCCTGGGTCAGGACCTCGGGCTTGACCTCGCCGATCTTGGCCAGCTGGCTGAGCACGGCCAGGGTGATCGACTCGGCGTCCACGTGGAAGAACCGCCGGGCGGCGGCCCGGGTGTCGGAGAAGCCCCAGCCGTCGGTGCCGAGCGACGTGAACGGTGCGTTCACCCACCGGGCGACCTGGTCGGGTACCGCGCGGATCCAGTCGCTGACCGCCACCACCGGGCCCGGGTGATCCGCCAGCGCGCTGGTGACATAGGGCACGCGCGGCTCGGCGTCCGGGTGCAGCAGGTTCCACTCGTCGCAGCGCAGCGCCTCCCGGCGCAGCTCGGTCCAGGACGTGGCCGACCACACCTCGGCCGCCACGCCCCAGTCCTCGGCCAGCAGCCGCTGCGCCTCGAGAGCCCAGCGCAGCCCCACGCCCGAGCCGAGGATCCGGCCCCGGGGCCGGTCCGCGTCGGCCTGCTCGGCCGCCCGCGGCGCGTCGGCGTACCGGTACAGGCCGCGCAGGATGTCCCGCTCCAGCGCCTCGGTGCCGCCGGGATAGTCGGCTGGCTCGGCCGGCTGCACGTAGGGCTCGTTGTACACGCTGAGGTAGTAGAAGATGTCCTCGCCGTCGGGGTGCTCGGGGGAGGAACCGTACATGCGCCGCAGCGCGTCCTTGACGATGTAGGCGAGCTCGAACGCCCACGCCGCGTCGTAGGCCACGCAGGCCGGGCTGACCGAGGCCAGGAGCACCGAGTGGCCGTCGTTGTGCTGCAGGCCCTCCCCGGTGAGCGTGGTGCGGCCGGCGGTCGCCCCCAGCAGGAAGCCGCGGCCGAGCTGATCGCCGAACGCCCACATCTGATCGCCGGTCCGCTGGAACCCGAACATCGAGTAGAAGATGTAGACCGGGATCATGTGGGTGCTGTGCGTCGCGTAGGCCGTGCCGGCGGCGATGGTCGTGCCCATCGCCCCGGCCTCGCTGATCCCCTCGTGCAGGATCTGGCCCTTGGCCGCCTCCTTGTAGGACAGCAGCAGGTTACGGTCGACGGCCTCGTAGGTCTGACCGTGCGGGTCGTAGATCTTCGCCGTCGGGAACAGGGAGTCCATCCCGAACGTGCGCGCCTCGTCGGGGATGACCGGCACGAACCGCCAGCCGATCTCGGGGTCCTTCATCAGGTCCTTGAGCAGCCTGACGAACGCCATCGTGGTGGCGACCGGCTGCTTGCCCGACCCCTTCTTCAGCTCGGCATAGGGCGCGTCGCCGGGCTGGGTGACCGGCCTGGCCCGCACCACGCGGCGGGGCAGGTACCCGCCGAGCGCCGCCCTGCGCTCCTTCATGTACTGGATCTCGTCGGACTTCTCGCCCGGATGGTAGTAGGGCGGCAGTTCGGCCTCCAGGGCCGCGTCCGGGATCTCCAGGTACAGCCGGTCGCGGAACTCCTTGAGCTCGGCCACCGTCAGCTTCTTCATCTGGTGCGTGGCGTTGCGGGCCTCGAAGTCCGGGCCAAGCGTCCAGCCCTTGATCGTGTGGGCCAGGATCACGGTCGGCTGGCCGACGTGTTCCTGGGCGGCCTTGAACGCCGCGTAGACCTTGCGGTAGTCGTGGCCGCCGCGGGACAGGTTGCGGATCTCGTCGTCGGACAGGTGCTCGACCATGGCCCGCAGCCGTGGGTCGCCGCCGAAGAAGTTCTCCCTGGTGTACGCGCCCGACTCGACCGCGTAGGTCTGGAACTGGCCGTCGGGCGTGGTGTTCATCTTGTTGACCAGCACGCCGTCGGTGTCCTTGGCCAGCAGGGGATCCCAGTCCCGGCCCCAGATGACCTTGATCACGTTCCAGCCGGCGCCGCGGAACCACGCTTCCAGCTCCTGGATGATCTTCCCGTTGCCGCGGACCGGCCCGTCCAGGCGCTGCAGGTTGCCGTTGATCACGAAGGTGAGGTTGTCCAGCTCCTCGCGGGCCGCCAGCCAGATGGCGCCGCGCGCCTCCGGCTCGTCCATCTCGCCGTCGCCGAGGAAGGCCCAGACGTGGGAGCGGCTGGTGTCCTTGATCTCCCGGGCCAGCAGGTACCGGTTGAACCGGGCCTGGTAGATGGCGTCGATCGCGCCCAGCCCCATGGACACCGTCGGGAACTCCCAGAAGTCCGGCATCAGCCGGGGATGCGGGTAGGACGGCAGGCCGCCGCCCGGGTGGGACAGCTCCTGGCGGAACCCGTTCAGCTGGTCCTCGGTCAGGCGCCCCTCGAGGAACGCGCGGGCGTAGATGCCCGGGGCCGCGTGGCCCTGGATGAACACCTGGTCGCCGGACTCGCCGTGGTCCTTGCCGTGGAAGAAGTGGTTGAACCCGACCTCGTACAGGCTGGCCGCCGAGGCGTAGGTGGCGATGTGGCCGCCGACGCCCATCCCCGGCCGGTTGGCCCGGGGCACCATCACCGCGGCGTTCCACCGGATATAGGCCCGGATCCGGCGCTCCACGTACTCGTCGCCGGGGAACCAGGGCTCATGCTCCGGGGGGATCGTGTTGATGTAGTCCGTGCTGCGCAGCCCCGGCACGCCGACCTGCTGTTCGCGGGCCCGCTCCAGCAGCCGGAGCATGACGTACCTGGCCCGGGCGCGGCCCCGGGTCCGGACGACGTTGTCGAACGAGTCGATCCACTCCCGGGTCTCGTCGGGGTCGATGTCCGGCAGCTGGGTGGGCAGGCCGTCGCTGATGATCGAGAAGCGCTGGCGTCCTGATGCCACGGAGTGTTCCTCGCCTTCCCACGGTGCCGCGGCCGGGACCGGCCGCGGCCTCCGCTGGTATGTCTTGCCTGGCAGCAGGCTGCCGCCACGTGTACTTTCGTTGTTTCCATTCTCATCCTGGTACGCGGGTGCCCGGAACGCATCTCTACTGCGCGGTAACCGGTCACCGCCGGGACCGGGGGAGCTTCACTTGACTGTTTGCGTATGCCACGCTGGGTACACCAGGAGCAAGCAACTGGTGAAGGAGGTGCACGCATGCATGCTGTGGTCGGCGACCGGCTGCACGTGCGCGGGAACGTCGTCGGGCATCCTGACCGGTCCGGTGAGATCCTCGAGGTCCGAGACTCGGGTGGAGCTCCGCCGTATCTGGTGCGGTTCGACGACGGCCATACCTGCCTGGTCTTCCCCGGGCCCGACGCGGTCGTCGAGCACCCGCAGCGGAAGACCAGGGCCGCCAAGGGCAAAACGGCGAAGGCCTAGCCCCCGGTCGGGCGCACCTGTGCGGTGCGCGACGGCGCGTTCAAAATGAAGACGGAAGTCTTCCGGGTGCACACCGGCGGCCGGGATATCGTGCACGACATCACGCCGCAGTGCGCCGAATTCGCGCTCCAGGCATCCGGCGGTGGCGACGGCCTGCTGCACGTGTTCGTGCCGCACGCGACCGCGGGGGTCGTGCTGATGGAGCTGGGCGCGGGCAGCGACCGCGATCTGCTGGCCGTGCTGGCTGACCTGCTGCCGGCCGACGACCGGTGGCAGCACGCGCACGGGTCACGCGGGCACGGGCGCTCGCATGTGCTGCCCGCCTTCGTGGCGCCGTTCACGATCGTGCCCGTGATGGCCGGCCGGCTCGCGCTTGGTACGTGGCAATCGGTAGCAATTGTGGATCTTAATGTCGATAATCCGGACAGGCAGGTCCGGTTGTCGCTGCTCGGGTAATCGGGCGGGGCGCGGGGGAAGATCAAGTCATGACCGGTGTTTTGGCTCTGTGTACGAATTGTGACTTGCGCGTCGGCCCCACCCAGTGTGAACTGTCCGATCAAGAGGTGACGGTGCGACCCGCGCCGTACCTGACTTCGACCGCCTGCGGGCGCGGCGTGGCCCCGGCCGCGCGGCGCCGGGCAGCGGGAAAGGACTCGGGAGGACGTCAGTGAGCGCGACCGCGGGCCAGGCGCAAGACCAGCGCGACCTGGCCGGGCGGCTTGGCATCAAGCCGGGCCAGGTGGTGCAGGAGATCGGATACGACGACGACTGCGACGAGCAGATCCGTGACTCGATCGCCGCGGTGCAGGATGTAGAGCTAGTCGACGAGGACTTCGATGATGTCGTCGACGTGGTCCTGCTCTGGTGGCGGGACGGGGACGGTGATCTCGTCGATGCCCTGATGGACGCGCTGACACCGCTCACCGACGGCGGCTACATCTGGCTGTTCACGCCCAAGGCGGGCCGGGAGGGCCACGTGGAGCCCAGCGAGATCGGCGAGGCCTCGCCGACCGCCGGGCTGTCGCAGACGTCGACCGTGAGCGCCGGGCGGGACTGGTCGGGCACCCGTCTGGTCGCGCGGAAGGCGCGCCGCTGAGCCCACGGGGCTGGGTGGCGCCGCGGTCGGGTCCGTCGGCGGGCACGGGCGCACGGGTGCATGCCGCGAGTGACGGATCCTGGTGGCAGACTGAGCACATCTCTTGCGTGCGGGCCTGTCTGCGGCCCGCCCAGCACCCCGAGCGAAAGGACCAGCGATGGCGGTCGAGGTCGGCGAGCAGGCCCCGGATTTCGAGTTGAAGGACCAGCACGGCACGCCCGTGAAGCTGTCAGGCTTCCGCGGCCAGAAGAACGTGGTCCTGGTGTTCTACCCGCTGGCGTTCAGCGGCGTCTGCACCGGGGAGCTGTGCGCGATGCGCGACGAGTTCCCGGAGGTGAACCGCGACGACGTGGAGCTGCTCACCGTGTCGGTGGACTCCACCTTCACCCACCGCGCGTGGGCGGACGCCGAGCACTTCGGCTTCGGGCTGCTGTCCGACTTCTGGCCGCACGGCGCGGTGGCGAAGGCGTACGGCGTGTTCGATGACAACATGGGGATCGCCACGCGCGGCACCTTCGTCATCGATAAGAATGGCGTCGTGCGGTGGAAGGTCGTGAACCCCATACCGCAGGCCCGTGATATCGCCGAGTATCAGAAGGCGCTGGCGGAGCTGGACTAGCTGGCCGGGCGCGTTCTGAGGGAACGGCAGAATCGGAATAACGCGCAATGCCCTGCTATCGGTGTGGTACACGGCAGGTCGACCCGGACCGGGGGGAGAACCCCTGGAAACGAGGGGTCCGGGCCGACCGCCAGGTGCTCATCTGCCCCGCGTGCCAGGCGTCCGTCGACTGGACGTCCGAGCTGGACAAGTGCCCCGTGTGTGCCAGCGCGCACCTGGTTCGCAGGCTGGGCGAGGTTGAGTGCCGAGACTGCGGTTACGTCAGCGAGACCGGCGCGGCGGTCGTGGCAGGAGTTCCCGATGTGGCCGGCGCCGCCGCGGAGGAGCGGCCCGGCGCTGCCGGGGCAGGGGCGGGTCAGCACGCGGCGGGCTTGGCGGGCACCCCCGGCCTGGCCGAGGAGGTGGAGCTCGCGCTGGAGCGGGTTCTGGGCCGGGTCGGGCGTCCGGCCCGGATCGGCTAGCCGTCCGCCGGCGGCGGCTGCGGGCCTGGAGCGGTAGGCTGGCTCGGCTGTGGTCCGCTCGCGCCCGGGTGCGGGGAGCGGCCCGGGTGCATAGCTCAGCGGTAGAGCACCCGCCTTACAAGCGGGGGGTCACTGGTTCGATCCCAGTTGCGCCCACGAGCCCGAGCGCTTCCTGGGCGGTCTTGAAAGCGGCCCGGCGCTTGATGTCTTCAATGCGGGTGGAAGCTTTTCTTCCAGTAGTTCGCGTCTCGCCCTTAGCCAGCGCTCGTCAGCTGCCCAGAAAGCCTGCTCTTCCTCCAAGAACCCATCAGATCCGTCTTGTCGTGTCAGGCGACGAAGCGCCGCACTTTGAAGCCAAGCCAGCGCAGCGTCAGTAGCTTTTTCGACGGCCAAGACAAACGGCTTTCCAACGGTGGCTACCTCTGCACGCGCCCGATCACGCATCTCGGTGCACATTGCTCTGGCCCGATTTTCGTAAGATTCCCAGTCACTGCCCGGCCGGTCGCCGGTGACGTGCTGGATTGCATGCAGCAACCGCAGGAACTGGCCATCAAAGTAAGAGATCTGCTCATATCGATCAATGAACCATTGCTTAGCCATCTCGAGCTCTGCGGCGCCGCGAGATCGATTCGCTCGTCTCTGGAGGAGTCCGATCGGCAGTACAGCGGCCGCTCCGACCAAAGCACCGATCACAGCGGCGAGTATCGCTATCAACCCTCTCGCCTCCTTACTGGCCCCGCGGCGCGAACACTCAGGGCTGGCTTCAATCGAACGCTGGATGCTGGCGACGGCAGGCAGGCGGCCTTTCCCGTGCGCGCCGATGGCGCCTTA
>JASIJN010000314.1 GCA_030050125.1 Streptosporangiaceae bacterium
GCCGGGTTGCGGGGCTCGATCCTGACCGAGCGGATCTGGCACACCTGGGAAACGGGCCCGGATGACCTCGGTTCGCCCGGCCGAATTGCTGACGGGCATGGCGGTGCCGGCCCTGGCGGCGTTGCTGGGCCAGCAGGCGCTGATCGTCGGCTTCGGCGTGGGGGTGCTCGGGCTGCGCGTGGCCGGACCGGCACTGCTCGCGCTGGTGCTGACGGCCTGGACGCTGGCGCTGCTCGGCGGCGCGGCCCGCTCGGCCCTGGCCTGACCGTCCTGGCCTGACCGGTAATCTACCCTCCGACGCCGTAGGCCGGCCTGGCGGCCCCGCGGCCCGGCGGTCGAGGAGGCGACGATGGCGGATCCCGGTGGGTGGGTCGTGGTCGGCCTCGACAACGGCGGATCGACGAACAACGCGACCGTGCTCGACAGCGACGGCCGCTTCCTCGTGGACCGCCTGGTGGAGTCGCCGAGCTACGTCAAGGAGGGCCCGGAGAAGGCGATCGAGGCGCTGGCCAGGTCGCTGGAGCAGGTCCTGGAACTCACCGGGACGCCGAGGGCCCTGGTCCGGGCGGTCGGCCTTGACACCCCGGGCCCGGTCAGCGCGGACGGAGTCATCTCGTCGAAGGGGTCCACGAACTTTACCCACGGGAGCTGGCGCGGATTCGATGTCCGCGGAGCGCTCGAGGAACGGATCGGGCTCCCCGTTCTGTACAGCAACGACGCCAACGCGGCCGCGCTCTACGCCCATCACGTGTACTTCGATCGCGAGCAGGCCCGCCGGAGGTCCTCGGTCGCGGCGATCGTGGGCACCGGCCTGGGCGGCGGGGTGGTCGAGCGCGGGCACGTGGTGTGCGGGGCGGCCGGGATGGCGGGCGAGCTGGGACATATCTGGATCCCGGTCGAGGGCCTGCTCGGTCCCGGGCAGCCGGTGCCGGCCTGCAACTGCGGCCTGTCCTCCGACGCCGAGAGCGTGGCCTCGCTGACCGGGATCGAGAAGAACCTCCTGCCCTACTGGCTGACCCGGTACCCCGATCACGAGCTGGCCCGGGTCGAGCCCGGGCGGGCAGCGAAGCTGGTCCGCGGCTACGGCGAGGCCGGCGACCCGCTCGCGCTCGCGATCTTCGAGCAGCAGGCCATGGCGATCGGCCGCCTGTTCACGATCGCGGCCAACTTCACCGACCCGGACGTGTACTTCGTCGGGGGCGGCGTGGTCGAGGCCGCGGCGCATTTCCGCGACTGGTTCCTGGACCGGGTGCGCGAGCACACGCTGCTGCGCGAGGAGCAATCCCGGGTCGAGGCCATCGCGCTGGTCCCCGACCTGGACATGGCGGGCGCCCGCGGCTCGGCCATCGCCGCCAGCGCCGCGGTGCGCGACGAGGGCTAGACGGTGAAACCGTCCAGGCGGGCCAGCAGGTTCAGCATGACCTCGTCGGCGCCGCCGCCGATGCCGGTCAGCCTGCTGTCCCGGTAGAACCGCGCCGTCCACGTCTCCTCCATGTAGCCGGCCCCGCCGTGGAACTGCAGGCAGGTGTCGGCGATCTCGCGGGAGAGGCGGCCCACGGTGAGCTTGGCGATGGTGGCGTACCGGGTCGTGTCCTCGCCGCGCAGGTACGCGTCGGCGCACGCGTAGTTGTAGTGCCGGACCAGGTCCAGCTGGGCCGACAGATCGGCGAGGCGGTAGGAGACGTGGTCGTTGGCCAGCAGCGGCCGCCCGAAGACCCGCCGCTGGGCCAGGTAGTCCCTGGTCCGGTCCAGCGCCTTCTGCATGGAGCCGACGTGCAGGTAGCACGCGATCATGCGCTCGGTTTGGAACTGCTGCATCTGCTGCTGGAAGCCGCGCCCGATCTCACCGATCGTGTTGCTGACCGGCACCCGCAGGTCGGTGAAGGACAGCTCGGCGGTGTCGGACGACCGGTTGCCGAGCTTGTCCAGGGTGCGGGACACGCGGAAGCCGGGCCGGTCGGTCTCCACCACGATCTGCGACATCCCGCGGTAACCGCCCTCGCCGGAGGTCCGGGCCAGCAGGCAGATCCAGTCCGCCTGGGCACCGTTGGTGATGAACATCTTGCTGCCGTTGATCACCCAGTCGTCGCCGTCCCGCTCCGCGCGGGTGCGCAGGGCGGCCACGTCCGATCCGGCGTCTGACTCGGTGACCGCGATCGAGCAGACCATCTCGCCGCGGATCGCCGGGGCCAGGAACCGTTCCTTGAGCTCGTGGCTGCCGTGCCGGTGCAGGGACGGCGTGGCCATGGCCATCTGCACGGCGATGCCCATCGGCACGCCGCCGCAGTCGATCCGGCCCAGCTCCTCGCCGGCCACGACCGTAAAGGAATGATCCGCTCCCTCCCCGCCGTAGGCCGGGTCGTACTCCAGGCCGAGCAGGCCGATCTTGGCCAGCACCGGGAACAGCTGGTGCGCGGGGAACCGCCCGGCCCGCTCCCACTCATCGACATGTGGGTTGATCTCGCGCTCCACGAGATCGCGCACGCTCGCGCGCAGCGCCTCGTGCTCGGCGGTGAACTGCATGCCCCTCGTCCTCTCGCCCCTCGTGATGACGGTTCGCCGGTTCCGCTAGCGCAGGATCTCGATGAGCAGCACCCAGGCGTTGATCAGGCCGAAGACGACCCCGGCCAGCACCGAGGGCACGAGCCAGTACAGCCCGCCCCCGGCCCCTGTGATCAGGGTAATTCCTGCCACGGCCAGGAAGCCGCAGCTCAGGATCGCCGGGAGAAGGCGGGTGATCGTCCAGGTGATCTTGGTCTCGTGTTCCGACAGCGGCGCCCGGGCGTTGGTCACCAGCATGAACGCCCCCACGGCCAGCCCGATGGCGAGCAGCTCCGAGCCGAGCGCGCCGTCCGGCTGACCGGGCACGACCAGCAGCAGCGCCACCACCAGTGGCATCGCGAACAAGATCAGCGTCTGCGCGCTGCGGTTCGGCAGGCTCGGATACTCGAGGATCCGCTCCAGGTTGATCGAGATCGCCACGACCAGCAATCCGGCCAGCGCCGCGGCGGCGCCCGCCGTGGCGACGCCGAATTCGGTCCAGCGCTCCGCCGCGTAGGCGGTCACCACGCTCGGCTCCGCGGTGCCGGGTGCCCCGGCGCATGATCACGCATACCGGCATCATGCCCCGCCGGCCGGATCCGCGGCCAGGCGCGGGGCTAGGACCGTTTGGCCGCGGGGGAGTGGACCGCGCAGAGCAGGAAGTCGACGAGCTGCTGAGCGTACCGGTCGGCGTCGGTCCTGAGCGTGTCGTGCCGTTCCTTCGGCGTGCTCTGGACGTGGGTCGTCGCGCCGCCCACCAGGGTGTCGAGCAGCAGCGTGATCGACGTGCCCGCGGGGATCTCGCCGCGGGCGATGCCGCGCCGGACGATGGCGCGGGCCGCCATGACCTGGGACGTGCGCAGCGCGCTCAGCTGCTCGGCCAGGCCGGGGATGAGGTCGCCCTCCAGCCAGAGGCGCAGCGCGGCGCGTCCGGCGTCGCCCAGGTACAGGT
>JASIJN010000315.1 GCA_030050125.1 Streptosporangiaceae bacterium
CAGCGGCTGGCCGCCTCGCGGTCGGACAGGTCCTCGGCCTCGTCGGAGGCCAGGAACTCGGCCACCAGCATGGCGCGCCGGTCCTTGCGCCAGGGGTGGCGCCGGGCCCCCGTCGTGTTCCCCGGCTGGGCGCTGCCCGGGGTGGGCGGCAGCGTGCGCACCCGGGCCCGGATGAACGCGTGGTAGGACGGGAACGAGCCGCTGACCGGCGGGTCGGCGGCGCGTTCGGTGACCGCGAGCGCCGACTCCAGCAGGCGGCGCGCGTGCGGCGGGCTCACCTGCGTGAACTCGGACGCGGACTGGGTGCAGTAGTCGAGCAGCTTGGTCACCTGCGAGGTAACCCAGCCGTCGCGGGCCAGGCCGCCCGCGTTGTAGTCGACCACCACCACCAGGGCGTGCTGCTCCTGGCCGGCGTAGCTGAAAACGCAGACGACCTCGTCGCGGTCGCCGTAGGAGTCGGAGTTCAGGTAGCACTCCGCCGCGACCACCGCGCCGACGTGCTCGGCCCAGCCGGGCCGGGCGACGCCCTGCTCCATCAGCTCGAGGGCAGCCTGCTCCGCGCTCGTCGCCTGGTGCGGCGTGCCCAGGCAGGCGATGCCGGAGAGCAGCGCCAGGGCGGCGGGACTCCCCTGCTGGGCAGCGTAGGCGACCAGGCCCTCGCCGACGATCTCCTCGATGTCGGCGCGGCGGCGCCGGGCGTTGCGCCCGCCCTGACGCACGGTGCGCTGCCCCCACCAGGTGCCGAGCAGCTCGCTCACCATCAGCTCGGCATCCAGCGGGCTGCGCACCGCGAGCAGTTCCCTGGCGGCCCGGAGCATCTCGGCGAACAGCGCGTTCGGCGGGGCCGTCGTGCCGTTGGCCGGGGCCGGCCTCACCTTGGGCGGGCCGGAGTGACCGTGGTGACCCGGCCGGCCGGGGGGCTCAGCGCGTCGGCTCGGCGGATTCACGAGGCTAGCTTTCCAGATGCACGCCGCCCTGTGCCATGCCCCGGCACGGCGTGCCGGCAGTTCTTGCCGGTATCGCCGCCTCCGCGTTTGTCGTCGCGTCCGCCCGTGTCGTCGCCTCCTTTGCTCACCTTCTCGTGTCGGCCGATACCGCCGATACCGCCCATAGACGACTACTCTCCCTCATTCTGGCGGACTCTACCCATACGGTCGGCCCAGTGGACGACGACGCGCAGCTCCATCTATCGTGCCACGGAGCATGGGCTCTGGTTCACCTTGCGGGCGATCGCAGTGACCGAGCTGTTGCGGTCCGCTACGGCAGCCGCGGGTGACGCGGTCGTCTCGGACGGTCATCGGGCCGTTCCTTTGGGGGGCAGGAGGACACAGGCTTGGCTAGTCCCAAAATAGCGTATATAATTAGGCAATAAGCCATCATTGCGGGCATACCTGGTTATCGAGGGCGCGGCGGCCGGGTTCCGGGTGCCCTCGGCACGCTCACCTCTGGTGGCCAGTTGTCGCCGCTGGCTCTCTTGTACGCGCAGTTGCCGCTAGCCTTCTTGTGTCCGCAGTGAGCAGGAAGGAACAGTTCATGGCGCGCGCTCGCACGGGTATGGGGTGTCCCCGGTGAGCACCGGTACCTCCGTGCCGAAGCCGCGTGTGTCCAACCTGGACGTGTCGGATTCGGCGCTGCTGGCCACCCTGCTCAGCGAGGCGCCGATCGGCTTCGCTTTCCTGGGCGGCGACCTTCGCTTCCGCCGGGTCAATCAGACCCTCGCCCGGCTGCACGGCGGCGGTCACGACGACCATGTCGGCCGGCTGCCGTCGCAGGTCTGGCCGGAGGATCTCGGCGCCCGCGCGGAGGAGGCCGCGCGGCACGTCCTGTCCGCCGACGAGCCGGTATACGAGAGCGACCAGGCCGTCGCGGCCGGTGACGAGGTGCGGCACTGGTCGTTCTCCTGGTTCCCCTCGCACGACCCGGACGGGGGCATCACCGGCGTCGTCCTGATCGCGACCGATATCACCGAGCGCAGGAACTCCGAGGAGGCGCTGCGGCGCAGCGAGGAACGCTATCGCTCGCTGGTGCAGGCCGGGGCCCAGGTCGTCTGGGTGACCACGCCGACGGGGAAGATCGCGGAGGATTCGCCGGAGTGGCGGTGGATCACCGGCCAGACGGTCGACGAGTACCTGGGCAGTGGCTGGCTGGACGCGATCCACCCGGAGGACCGGGAGCGCGTCGAGCGGGAGTGGCTGGACTGCGTGGACAGCGGGAAGGTGTTCGACAGCCGGTACCGGGTCCGCACCAAGTCGGGGTCGTACCGGCACTACGACGTCCGGGCCGTCCCGATCGAGCGGGACGGGAAGATCATCGAATGGGTGGGCGCCAGCAGCGACGTCACCGGCCAGCGCGAGGCGGAGGAGATGCGCGGCCGGCTGACCGAGCAGCTGTCGGCGGCGGCGCTGCGCACCGTGCGCCTGCAGCAGGCGACGTCGATGCTGGCCGAGGCGATCACCGTGGAGCAGGTGGTCGAGGTCATCACCGAGGTGGGCCGGTCGGCGATCGGTGCCGAGCGCTCGGCGGTGGCGATGCTCGATCCTGAGCGGCTGCGGCTGCGCACCGTCAACCCGACCGGGCTGCCGGACGGGCCGGGCGCGCTGTCCGGTGACGTGCCGCTGGACCTGCCCAGCGTGATGACCGCCGCGATCCTGGCCCGCCGCCCGCTGCTGGTCGAGAACTCCGACGCCCTGCGCAAGTACTTCGAGGGCCAGGCCGGCCTGGACATGTTCCTCGAGCACACCGACGAGCGGGCCTGGGTCGGCCTGCCGCTGCTCGCCTCCGGGGCGCCGCTGGGTGCGCTGCGGTTCGCCTTCACCCGGCCCAGGAGGATCACCGACGAGGAGCGGGTCTTCCTCGAGGCGCTGGCCGGGCAGTGCGCGCTGGCCCTGGAGCGGGCGTCGATGTTCGAGCGCGAGCACACCACGGCCGAGACGCTGCAGCGCAGCCTGCTGCCGGACCGGCTGCCGACGGTGCCGGGGATCATCCTGGAAGCCAGCTACCTGCCGGTAACCAGGAACATGGAGATCGGCGGGGACTGGTACGACGCGTTCCGGCTGCCCGACGGCAAGCTGGCCGTGGCGGCCGGAGACGTCATGGGCAAGGGGCTGACCGCCGCCGCCGGGATGGGCCGGGTGCGCAACGCGCTGCGCGCGCTGGCGCTGACCGATCCCCGGCCCGCCGCCGTGCTGGCCGGCCTGGACCGGCTGTTCATCGCCACCGAGCTGGAAGAGCAGGTCACGACCGTCGCGTACCTGGTGCTGGACCCGGTCACCGGGGAGGGGATGGCGGGCAGCGCCGGCCATCTGCCGTTGCTGCTGCTCTCGGTGGACGCCGAGCCCACGCTGGACAAGGCCGCGGCCGGGACGCCGCTCGGCTGGGCCAGCCCGCGCCAGCAGTACGCGTTCCGGCTGCCGCCCGGCCACACCGCGGTGCTGTATTCCGATGGACTGGTCGAGAACCGCAGGCGCGGCCTGGATGCGGGCCTGGACGAGCTGGTCGCGGTGGCGGGGCGGGCGCCCGCGGAGGCGATGGAAGATCCCGCCATGCTGCTCGAGTACCTGGTCGACCGGATGCTCACCGGCTACGAGCAGGACGACGACGTGACCGTGCTCGTGGTGCACAGCCCACGGCGTGAGCCCGGAGTCCCGGCCAGGCCGGTCCAGGCAGCGGCGGCCGCCAGGAAGGGCAAGGCATGACGGATATGGGTACCATACCTGCGCGCGGGCCAGTCGTTTCAGAAGGGAACTCGCGGTCGGCGGCCGCAGCTGTACGACCTACCCGCCGACTCCGCCTAAGGTGGTTGACGGGAGGCAAGCCGGTTCCGGTCGCGGTGCCCCGCGGCAGGTGCCCGGCTTCCGGCACGGTCTTGGGAGCAGGAACCGCGCGGTAGGGTCCATTTCTCGCCATACGGTTGCAGGAGAGGTGTCTGTGTCGCCTGCTAGTTCGGTCAGCCAGGGGTTGCCCGCTCGTCCGGCGGGCCCGGCCGCCATCCAGCAAGGGAAGGGGTGACCGCCGTGGCAAGCGCGGCAAGCTCCGCAGCGCGGAGGCAGCCACGGCCGTCGGGCCAGAGTCCTTCGGCGCAGGGTCCTTCGGGCGCCCGCGTTCCCGCGCAGTCGGCGCCGGCGCGCGCCAGCGCCGCCGACGGGGCGGGCGGCCGGATCGACACCGCCGTGGCCCTGGTGAGCGACGAGAAGCCTGCCGCGAACCAGCGCG
>JASIJN010000316.1 GCA_030050125.1 Streptosporangiaceae bacterium
GCCGTCGGCCCGGCGGTGCCCGCGCTGATAGAGGCGATCAAGCAGGCCGGGACCCATGTGGCCGTCGTCCCGAACGCCGGCCGGGTGGCCGGCCTGGCCCGCGCGGCAGCGGCCAGGCTCGGCGAGGACGGGATCGAGGTGTCGGTGATCCCGGCTCGCTCCCCGCTGCAGGGAATCGCGGCCCTGGCCGTGCATGATCCCGAACGCGGGTTCCAGGAGGACGTCGCCGCCATGGGCCGGGCCGCGGCCGGGATGCGCTGGGGAAGCGTGGTCGGCCCGGACGCCGCGGGCTACCGGGGGCTCGACGGCGACGAAGTGCGGGTGACCGCCGCGGCGCAAAGCGACGCCGCGGCCACGCTGGCCGCCGTGCTGCTGTCGCGGGGCGGGGAGCTGGTGACGCTGATGGAGGGGGCCGGGGCCGAGCCCGGCCTGGCCCGCTTCGTCGCGGACGGTATCGGCCAGGCCAACCCCGGCGTGGAGGTCGTGTGCTACGGCGGCGGGCCGGTGCCGCTGCTGATCGGCGTGGAGTAGCCGGTCATGGCGATCCTGGAAGACCCGCTCCCCCTGGTGGTCGGCGACAAGGTGGCCAAGCGCCTGGACCAGACGCTCGGACTGCGGACCGTGGGCGAGCTGCTGCGGCACTACCCGCGCCGGTACGAGACCAGGGGCGAGCTGACCGACCTGGCCTCGCTGCGCGACGGCGAGCACGTGACCGTGCAGGCCGAGATCGCCAAGGTGACCAGCCGTCCCATGCGCAACCGGAGGGGCACGATTGTCGAGGCGACGGTCACCGACGGGCACGGCCAGCTGACCCTCACGTTCTTCTCCCGGGTGCGGCAGGACTGGCGCGAGAAGCAGCTCGCGCCGGGACTGCACGGCCTGTTCTCCGGCCAGGTGTCCACGTTCCGGGGCAAGCGGCAGCTCGCGCACCCCGAGTACGAGCTGCTCGGGCTGGACGACGACGCGCACCGGGCCGCCGAGTACGCCGCGGAGATCATCCCGGTCTACCCGGCGGCGAACGGGATCACCTCCTGGCAGATCGCCGGCGCGATGCGCATCGTGCTCGACGTCCTGGACATCCAGGACCCGATGCCCCGCGCGACCAGGGACCGCCATGGCTTGCGCGGCCTGGCCGACGCGCTGCGCGGCATCCACCGGCCGATCGACCGGGCCGACGTGGAGCGGTCGAGGAACCGGCTGAAGTGGGACGAGGCGTTCCTGCTGCAGACCGTGCTGGCGCAGCGCCGGCTCGCCGCCACCGCGTACTCCGCGACGCCGCGCCCGCGCGTCCCCGGCGGGCTGCTCGACGCCTACGACGAGAGGCTGCCGTTCGAGCTGACCATCGGACAGGAACTGGCCGGCACGCAGATCGGCGAGGAGATCGCGCGCGATCACCCGATGCACCGGCTGCTGCAGGGAGAGGTGGGCTCCGGCAAGACCGTGATCGCCGTGCGGGCGATGCTCCAGGTCGTCGACGCCGGGGGACAGGCCGCGCTGCTCGCGCCGACCGAGGTGCTGGCCCAACAGCACTTCAGGTCGATCACCGAGCAGCTCGGGCCGCTGGCCCTGGCCGGCCAGCTGGGCGGCGCGGAGCACGCCACCAGGGTGGCCCTGCTCACCGGCTCGCTCGGGGCCGCGGCGCGCCGGCGGGCGCTGCTGGAGGCGGCTTCCGGCGAAGCCGGGATCGTGATCGGTACCCACGCCCTGTTGCAGGAGCGCGTTCAATTCTGTGATCTCGGCTTGGTGGTCATCGACGAGCAGCACCGGTTCGGGGTGGAACAGCGCGACGTGCTGCGGGACAGGGCCGGGGACGGACGGCCGCACCTGCTGGTCATGACGGCCACGCCGATACCCCGCACGGTGGCCATGACCGTCTTCGGCGACCTGGAGATGTCCACGCTGACCGAGCTGCCGGCCGGCCGGTCGCCCATCGGCACGCACGTGGTGCCCGCGGCCGAGAAGCCGCACTACCTGTCGCGGGTCTGGGAGCGGCTGCGCGAGGAGGCGGGCCGGGGCCGTCAGTGTTACGTGGTCTGCCCGCGGATCGGCGATGCGGCCGGCGACGGGCGCGCCGGGCCCGAGGACGGGGAGGAAGACGGGCGATTTTACGCCCCGTCTGGCGAGGACGAGGCTCCCGGCGGCGGCCTGGCCGGGGGTGCGGTGCGCCCGCCGATCGCCGTCCTGGATCTCGCGGCCGATCTGGAGCACGGCGCTCTGGCCGGGCTCCGCCTCGGGGTGCTGCACGGCAGGCTGCCCCCGGACGAGAAGGACCGGACGATGCTCGCGTTCGCGGCCGGGTCGCTGGACGTGCTGATCACGACCACCGTGGTGGAGGTCGGCGTGGACGTGCCGAACGCCACCGCCATGGTGATCATGGATGCCGACCGGTTCGGCGTGTCGCAGCTGCACCAGCTGCGCGGCCGGGTCGGACGGGGCCGCCACGAGGGCCTGTGCCTCCTGGTCACCGAGGCGGAGGCGGGCAGCAAGTCGCGGCAGCGGCTGGACGCCGTGGCCGCGACCCTGGACGGGTTCATGCTGTCCCGGCTCGATCTGGAGCAGCGGCGAGAAGGCGACGTGCTGGGCGAAGCCCAGGCCGGGCGCAGGTCGAGCCTGAAGCTGCTGACGCTGCTGAAGGACGAGGACCTGATCGGCCAGGCCCGCGACGAGGCCAGGGAGCTGGTCGCGGCCGATCCGGCCCTGGCCGGGCAGCCCGCGCTGGCCGCGGCGGTCCGCGAACTGCTGGACCGAGAGCAGGCTGAGTACCTTGAAAAGGCGTGAGACCCGCCGGTGACCCGCATCATCGCCGGAACGGCGGGCGGCAGGCGGCTCTCGGTGCCCGCGGGCCGGGACACCCGGCCGACGTCGGACCGGGCCCGCGAGGGACTGTTCGCCACGATGCTGGCCATCAGCGGCCCGCTCGACGGGGCCAGGGTGCTCGACCTGTACGCGGGGTCGGGCGCGGTGGGCCTCGAGGCGCTGTCGCGAGGCGCGTCGGACGTGCTGCTGGTCGAATCGGACGCCCGCGCGGCCCGCGTGATCCGGGCCAACATCGAAGCGCTGCGGCTGCCAGGCGCCCGGCTGCTCGCCGACCGGGTCGAGCGGGTCCTGGCCCGCGGGCCCGGCGATGACCCGCCGCGGGACGTCGTGTTCGCCGACCCGCCCTACGCGGCGCCAGACGAGCAGGTGCAGCGGATGCTCGACGCGCTGCGCGGCCGCGGGTGGCTCGCGCCCCGGGCGCTGGTGGTCGTCGAGCGGGCCACTCGGTCGGGCCCGCTGGCCTGGCCTGCCGGGTATACGCCGGAGCGGTCCCGCGGTTACGGTGAGGCCACGCTCTGGTACGGTCTGGGCGCAGGCGCGGGGCCTGCGGCAGCGTTATGGGCAGGAGGGAAGTCAGCGTGCGCCGTGTGGTCTGTCCAGGATCGTTCGACCCCGTCACCAACGGACATCTCGACATCATCACCCGCGCCGCGCGGCTGTCCGACAACGTAGTCGTCGCCGTGGCGCGCAACCCGAACAAGACCGCGATGTTCACTCTCGACGAGCGGCTGGAGATGCTGCGCGAGGTCACCAAGGAGCTGGACAACGTCAGCGTGGTCAAGTTCGACGGCCTGATCGTCGACTTCTGCAAGGCCAACGACATCTCGGCCATCGTCAAGGGCCTGCGCGCGGTCAGCGACTTCGACTATGAGCTGCAGATGGCGCAGATGAACTACAACCAGGCCGGCGTGGAGACGGTGTTCATCACCACGAACCCGCTCTGGGCGTTCCTGTCCTCGAGCCTGGTCAAGGAGTTCGCCATGTACGGGGGCGACGTGCAGAGCCTGGTGCCGGGGCCGGTGCTCGACCGGCTCACCGTCCGCTCGGCCGACGCTAGCCAGCCCCGCCGGCCGCTGGCCAGCCCGGCCGACCGCTAGCCAGCCCCGCGGCCGCTGGCCAGCC
>JASIJN010000317.1 GCA_030050125.1 Streptosporangiaceae bacterium
GGTGGGCCAGGTGACCACGACGGCGCCGGGCGGCGGCGCCGCGCGGGTCGGCTCGGCCGTGCTCAGCGCGGCCACCGCGTCGTGCGCCGCCAGGCGCGGGCCGAGCACCGGCACCGCGCCGCCCGGCCGGTACGCCCGCAGCGCCGCCGCGTAGTCATCGTGCCGTGAGTGAAGCCGGAACGGCCAGGGCTCAGCCATGGGTCACCTCCGCGGGGATGATGTTCCGCGCGGCCTGCCTGGCCGCGGAATCGGGCGTGTTCACCACGGCGTTGCGGATGAACACCACGCTGAGCACGCCGGGTGCGCCGGCCAGCACGGCCGCCAGCACGACCATCGCGGCGTAGTGGCCGCCGGCCAGCAGCGGCCCGGCGATCACCGATCCCACCGGCACCGCGCCGAGCATCAGGGTCCGCATCAGGGTCATGGTCCGGCCGCGCAGCCGTTCCGGGGTTCGCTGATAGCGCACGCTCTGCGAGGAGACGGTGAGCAGCGCGGCCGGCACGCCGCACACGATCTGCCCGGCGACCACGAGGAACGGGTCCGCCCCGAGCAGGAGCAGCAGTCCGCTGCCGGCCAGGATCTGCAGCAGCCCGATGCGCAGCATGGGACGCGCGGCCGGCCTGATCGCGCCCCCGATGATCGAGCCGGCCAGCTCCGCCGCCCCCAGCGTGGCCACCAGGATGCCGAGGATGGAGGCTCCGCCCGCCAGCCGGTTGTGGGCCAGCCAGGGCTGAGCGACGATCAGCATGCCCATGCCGATGTTGAACGACGTGAACGCTATCGTGATGATCAGCATGACCGGGTCCCCGCGGACGAAGGACACCACCGGCCGCCAGGACCGCGCCTGTCGCGCGGAGGACTCGCCCGGCGGCGCCGCCGCAGGACGAGCGAGCCGGTTCTTCATCGCCAGCACCGCCGCCGCGAAGACCAGGTAGCTGGCGGCATCGACGGCCAGCACCCGGGGCGCGCCGATGAACGGGATGAGCGCGCCGCCGAGCACGGGCCCGACCAGGGCCGCGGCGCCCGTGGCCACCGCCTCCATCGCGATGGCCGCGCTCAGCCGCCGCTCGGGTACGAGATCCGGCAGCACGGCAGGCACGATGCCGATGGGCAGGATCTTGAATACGCCGTACACGGCGGCCACGGCGTAGAGCTGCCCGATGGGGACGGAGTGCCACCAGGCGACCGCCGGGACCGACGCCATCGCCGCGGCGCGCACGAGGCTGTCTGCCACCAGCAGCCAGCGCCGGGAGAACTGGTCAACGACCTTCCCGGCCAGCGCGCCGCCGACGATGATCGGCGCGAAGTAGCACACCCCGAGGATCGCCAGCGCGGCCGCTCCGCCGCGCGTCACGGCGAGCCATGACAGCGCGATCCAGCTCGCACCGTCGCCGAGCAGGCTCACCACGGCTCCGGTCCAGAGCTTACGGAAGTCGGGAATCCGCAGCAGGGCCCAGTACTGGCTCATGGAATCTGCCTCTCATCGTGGAACGGCCGCGCACCGTGCCGCTGGCTCACCAGGTGCGTGTCGGGAACGGGCGGCCCTTGAGGTTGCACCGCGCGATCGCGTTGAAGTCGTAGTCGTTGCGGCCCGACACCAGGACGGAGCCGAACCTGTCGAGCGGGATGCGGCCGCCGTATTCCTCGATGACGTCGGTGCCGGGGTACACCCGGACGCGGGTCGGGACGTAGCGGGACGCGAAGCCGAGCCGCATCTCCTTCCGCGAGCCCGTATGCGGCAGCGAGGCGTGCATGAGCGTGGAGAGGAAGATGATGCACTGACCGCGCTGCATGACCATGGGAACGGCCTTGGCTTCGTCCGGGACGAAGTCGGGGTCGACCTGAAGCTCCCGGTAGTCATAGCCGAAGAACCCGCGGGTGACCCCGCCCTTCTGCACCGTGTTGATCTTGTTCGGATCCCAGCTCATGCGCTTGGTCTCGTCATAGTTCATGTGCCGGTGCGTTCCGGGTATGAACTGCAGGCAGCCCGTCTGCATGGTCGCGTCGGTGAAGGCCGTCCAGACCGTGACCGTGCCACCGCGCACGAAGCTCGGGTCGCCGGCGGGCCACACGATCTGCGGGCGGCCGCTGGCGTTGGCGAACGTGTCCGCCTGATGCCAGTCGGTGCCCTCGTCGCCGGGGTACTTCGGGAAGAACTCGGTGCGCCAGCAGAGCACGTCCTCGCCGAGAACGGACGCGACCGGATCGACGATCTTCTGGTTGCAGACGTGATCGCTGAGGAAGTCGATGTCCAGATGCCGGTCGTAGTTCGCGATGTTCGTCGCTCCGGCCAGCTCGTCCAGCGGATACGCCGCGTGGCCGCGGTCCAGCACCTCGACCCTCGCCCGTCGCCAGAGCTCGTCCATCTCCTCCGGGGCGTAGATCGTGAACGGCCCCGCGTATCCCAGGGCCTTGAACTGCTCGAGTTCTTCGTCGGACAGGCGGTAATCGGTCCGCACGGCCTCGCTCATGACAGGATTCCTTTCGCCAGCGCCACCTCGGCGGTCTGCTCGATGGTCGACTCGAACAGCACGGCTATATCGATCTCGACTCCGTGCTTGTCGGCGAGCCAGCTGCTGAGCTGGACGGCCATCATCGAGTGGCCGCCCGCCTCCAGGAACCTGTCCGCCCCGGTGATGTCGTCGTCCTCAATCACGTTGCGCAGCCACGTCACCATGTCGTTCGTGACGGTCTGCCGATCGGTGAGGGGCCGATCGGTGGTGGGCGCGATCTTGCCCGTGGTACTGAGCGTCACCTTCTCGCCTCCATTTCTGAACGAACCGCAGCGGTGTCGACCTTGCCGTTGACGGTCAGCGGCAGTCGGTCGAAGAGCCGGAACCGGCTGGGCAGCATGTACTGGGGAATGCGCGTGCGCAGCTCGCCCCGCAGCTCCCGGAGCGTCAGCGCGCTTCCGTCGCGGGTGGTGTAGCCGCAGCCAAGCAACGGCTCGTCCGCGTCCAGCAGGACGACGCAGGCTTCGCTGACCCCGGGCACCGCGAGCACCGCCGCCGCGACCTCTCCCAGCTCGACGCGATGGCCGCGGATCTTCACCTGCTGGTCCGACCGGCCCGCGTAGGTCAGCTCTCCGCCGCGCACGTCCACCAGGTCGCCGGTCCGGTAGAACGTCGCCGCGAGCAGCCCGAGCGGATCGGGGCCGAATCGCCGCGCGGTCAGCTCGGGACGGTTCAGGTAACCCGCCGCGACCTGCGGGCCCGCGACCATCAGCTCCCCGCGGCCGGCGGGCTGGCCGCGCTCGTCGATGACCCTGGCCACGAACCCGGGGAGCGGCCGCCCGATCGGAGAACCGGCGCCGGTCAGGTCGGCGGGCGTCACGCGGTGGAAGGTGGCGTGGACGGTGGCCTCGGTGAGCCCGTACATGTTGATCAGCTCGGGAGCGTCGAGGCCGAAGCGGTCGGCCCACGGGCGCAGCGCGGCAACGGCCAGGCGCTCGCCGCCGAAAACCACGTAGCGCAGGGCGAGCCGGCCTGACTCGGCGCAGCGGTTCAGGATCGCGCCAGCCAGCACGGCGAATGCCGTCGGGGTCTGGTTGAGGACGGTGACCCCGCGGCTGACCACGATGTCGGCGCAGAGCGCGGGCGAGAGCTTCGCCCACCGGTCGACGACGACCAGGCAGGCCCCGGTGAGCAGGGCACCCCAGAGCTCCCAGACCGAGAAGTCGAACGCGACGGAGTGGTACAGCATCCACACGTCGTCGTCGCGGAATTCGAACAGGCCGGCGGTCGCGGCGATCAGCGCGCCGACGTTGCGATGCGAGACCGGGACCCCCTTGGGCGAGCCGGTCGTTCCCGAGGTGTAGATGATGTAGCAGATGTCGTCCGGCCCGGCCCCGGCCTCCAGCGGGGGCGGCTCGGTGCGCTGGCCCCGGATATCGCGGATCACGCCGGCCGACAGCACGGGAACCGGCCTGCCGGTGTCGCCGGCGTCCGTACCGTCCGTGCCGCCGATGCCGCCGATCAGCAGGTTCGGCGCGCAGTCCTCGATGATCAGCCGATTGCGGCGCGCCGGGCCGGCCACGTCGAGCGGCACGTAGGCCGCCCCGCAGCTCACGATGGCGAGGATACAGACCACGGTGTCGATCGACGGCTCGACGCACAGCGCGACCCGGTCGCCCGGCCCGATCCCCCAGGTGAGGTGCAGGTGGGCCGCGACCCGGCGGGCGGCAGCGGCGAGCTCGGCATAGGTCAGCCGCTCGGCGCCGAACTCGACGGCCGGCGAGGCCGGGAACCTGGCGGCGACGTCCTCGAACCCGGCCGGCAGCGTGGACCCGGCGGGCGTGCCGCCGGCCTTCCGGTCTGCCTGCGAATCGCGCGGTCCGCGCGCGGCACGCGCGGTCAGCAGATCGATGTTCCTGGACATGGTGAGCTGTTCCCCGTTCCCCGTTCCCCGTCCCCGCTCTCGAGGGCAGATCCGGCCGGTGCAGGCCGGCTGCCCGTCGAGGACAGCGCCCATCATGGCGGCCAGGACTGCAGTGGTCGCTACACCAGCCGCTACACCGGCCGCTACAGCGCCGGCGGCAGCCGATCAACGCGGCCTGGGGCGAGGCGGAGCCGGCGTACGCGCGGCAGGACACCCGAGGCGTGATCGTCCGGGCTGGGGATCGGCACCGGATCACCGGCCCGCATGCGTGCGGTCAGATGAGGTTCTCGACCTCGGCCGTCAGGTCCCCGCCCGCATCGCCGGTGTTGATCACCGTGCTGGGCTCGAACAACAGCGCGGTGGTTTCGGTGTCGGCGCGCGGGCAGTGCTCGACGCCGCGGGGGACGACGAACAGCTCCCGCGGCCCGAGCACCACCGCGCGGTCACGCATCTGGATGGTCAGCCGTCCATCGAGGACCAGGAAGAACTCGTCGGTGTCGGGGTGGCGGTGCCAGGTGAACTCACCCTGCACCTTGACGATCCTCACGTCGTAGTCGTT
Organism: Streptosporangiaceae bacterium; assembly: GCA_030050125.1. The sequence continues at coordinate 4,937 of JASIJN010000317.1, forward strand.
GACCTGAGCAATCTTCTTTGGCGACCAGTGCTCAGTGAAACGGGCCAGCATCGCATCCAGATTCACCGCTTCCATGTGCCCATCCTCACACGCAACAGAGCGCCGAATCGCCCGCGCCTACGGGGCAACCGCGGCTACTGGCAGTTGGCGCACAGGCCGGTCACCGCGAACCGGTGAGGGGCTATGGCGAACCCGTAGCGTGCCGCCACGACCTGAGCGAGGTCGTCGAACAGCTCATCGGGCACTTCGGTCATCGCACCGCACTGCTCGCACACGATGTGGCCGTGAGCGGCGGAGGCGAGGTGGTACGCGGCGGGGCCCCCGCCCAGGTAGGTGCGGTCAACCACACCGAGCCGGACGAGCTCATCGAGGTTGCGGTAGATCGTGCTGATGTTGACATCCGGCGCCTGGGCCTGCACCGCGGCGGCCAGTTCCTCAGCGCTGCGGTGCGTGCCCTCGCTGAACAGCACTCGCAGCAGGAGCCGGCGCGCCGGCGTGGCTCGCCCGCCTGCCTCGCGCATGCGGGCCAGAACCTCCTCGACGCCATCGCGCTCGGCGATCGCGGCCGACTGGCCGCCAGCCCGGGGCTGCTTCATGAACCAAGAATAGGCGGCCGGCCAGGTGCGAGAACGCCGCACGCGCTGCTGCGACCGGATCGCGGATGCCGGTTCCCTGCTGGCAGCAGGGCAATGCCTACAGGTTCAGCACCTGGGCTGCGATCTGCAGGCTGAGGTCGGCAGCCACCTCATCCACGGACCGGTCTTCGCAGTGAGCCAGCAGCGCGACCGCAAGGTCGGCGAGGAACAAGAACCCCGCGGCCTTCGTCCTGTCGTCGAGGCCGGCGAGCAGGGCGTCCGCGCTGGCCAGGTCCCCGCGATGCCGGGCAGCGATGATCCCGGCCCCGGCCTGCGCCGCCTCGGCCGTGGCCAAGAACGCCGCCGCGGCGTCGCTCATCAGCCTGCGGGCAGGGCCTGGGAACGGGCGGCTTTCGCGGCCTGGAACCGGCGCGCGACGTCGGGCCAGTTGACCACGCTCCACAGCCGGCCGACGTAGTCCGGGCGGACGTTGTAGTACTGCAGGTAGTAGGCGTGCTCCCAGGCATCGAACACCAGCAGCGGCGTCGAGCCCACGCCGACGTTGCCGTGGTGATCATAGATCTGCTCGATGATCAGCTTGCCCGACACCGGCTCGTAGCCGAGCACTCCCCAGCCCGAGCCCTGCACTCCGGTCGTTGCCGTTGACAGCCGCTTGCTGAACGCCTCGAACGAGCCGAAGTGCTCGTTGATCGCTTCGGCCAGCTCTCCGTCGGGCCGGTCGCCGCCGTCGGGTGAAAGGTTCCGCCAGAAGATCGAGTGCAGTACGTGCCCGGACAGGTTGAACGCCAGCGCCTTCTCCAGGCCCACCGTGGTCACCGGGCTGGCCGACTCCCCGGCCTCGGCCAACTGCTCCAGGGTGTCGTTGGCGCCCTTGACGTAGGCGGCGTGGTGCTTGTCATGGTGCAGTTCCATGATCTGGCCGGTCAGCGCCGGCTCCAGCGCGCTGTAGTCATAGGGAAGATCGGGGAGGGTGTAAGCGGCCATCCGCTGCTCCTTATCTGCCTTATCTGCCGTCTCGGTCGCTGCGCCGCCGTCCTGATCGCGAGTTAGTGCTAGCTGCTTGCAACTTTTAGCTGCAAGATATTCGCAACTATACAGTCAGCCGAGCCGCCGCGGGCAGGCGTGGGCCGGCCATTGGCGCGCGCGGTCCGAATTGCCATGGTTGCCGCAAGCACCTGGGCCTCAAGCCCGCAGGTGGCGGTGCGCACCGGCCATACGGCCCACCGCCGGCTGGGCGGTCATAGCGCCTGCGCCTGACGCAGCAGCCAGCGAGCCCAGTCGCTACCCTCCCCCTCGGGGGCAACGGTGATGATGATC
>JASIJN010000318.1 GCA_030050125.1 Streptosporangiaceae bacterium
GTGCTGGAGACCAGCTGGAACAGCGGCGACGGCTGGATGATCGTCCGCGACTGCCTGGTGATGGGCCCGTGGCGGCACTCACACCCGGAGCGCACCACCCACGTCAGGCCGCCGACCGACTACGACGCCGAGCACACCCTGCTGCGGATGGTGCACTGCGTGGGCGGAGCGGTCCAGCTCACCCTGGACTGCGAGCCGGCCTTCGAGTACGGGCGGCTGCGCGGCCGGTGGCGGCACAGCGACCTGGGCTACCACCAGGCGGTGATCCAGCCCGAGGGTGCCAGCCTGGCGCTGACCCTCACCTCCGACATACGGATCGGCGTGGAGGGCCCGAGCGCGCGGGCCCGCACCCTGATGCGCGAGGGCGATACCCGGTACTGCGCCCTGTCCTGGGGCAGCCGCAAGCCGCCCAAGGACTATGAGGAGGCGTACAAGCGCCTGACCTGGACCGCCCACCACTGGCAGCACTGGCTGGCGCGGGGCAGTTTCCCCGACCACCGCTGGCGCCCCTACCTCACCCGCAGCGCGCTGACGCTCAAGGGCCTCACGTTCGCGCCGACCGGCGCGATCGCCGCGGCCGCGACCACGTCGCTGCCGGAGACCCCGGGCGGCGAGCGGAACTGGGACTACCGGTTCAGCTGGATCAGGGACGCGACGTTCGCGCTCTGGGGCCTGTTCACGCTCGGCTTCGAGTGGGAGGCCAGCGACTACTTCGCCTTCCTCACCGACGTCGTCGAGCGCGATCAGGGCGACATCCAGATCGTGTACGGCATCGACGGCCGGTACGGCATCGACGAGTCCGAGCTCGACCACCTGCACGGCTACCAGGGCGCGCGGCCGGTGCGGGTCGGCAACGCCGCGCACAACCAGGTGCAGCACGACGTGTGGGGCGTGGTGCTGGACTCCCTGTACCTGCACACCAGATCCCGGGACCGGCTGGACGAGCGGGTCTGGCAGATGGCCAGGCGCCAGGTCGAGCACGCGCTGGAGCACTGGCGCGAGCCGGACTGCGGCATCTGGGAGGTCCGCAGCGAGCCGAAGCACTTCACCTCGTCGAAGCTGCTGTGCTGGGTGGCGGTCGACCGCGGGGCCCGGATGGCCAGGCTCCGCGAGGACGCCGACGCCGCCCGCGCGTGGCAGAAGGCCGCGGACGAGATCCACGCCGACATCTGCGCGCACGCGCTCGACGACCGCGGGGTGTTCTGCCAGCACTACGAGACCACCGCGCTCGACGCGTCGGTGCTGCTGATGCCGCTGCTGCGATTCCTGCCGCCGGACGACCCGCGGATCCGGGCCACGGTGCTGGCGATCGCGGAGGAGCTGACCAGGGACGGCCTGGTGCTGCGCTACCGGGTCGAGGAGACCGACGACGGGCTGACCGGCGAGGAGGGGGCGTTCACGATCTGCTCCTTCTGGCTGGTCTCCGCGCTGTCGGAGATCGGCGAGCACCGGCGCGCCCGGGACCTGTGCGAGAAGGTGCTGTCCTACGCCAGCCCGCTGATGCTGTACGCCGAGGAGATCGACCCGCGCTCGGGCCGGCACCTGGGCAACTTCCCGCAGGCATTCACGCACCTGGCGCTCATCAACGCGGTCATGCACGTGGTGAAGAACGAGCAGGCGGCCGAGCGGGTGGCCATCAACGGCGGCGCCACGGTCTCGCCCGGCCGCGACTAGGGGCGAGCGCGGCTCAGCGCGGCCCCGGCCCCTTCGCGATCGCGGCCTCGACCTGCGCCGCGGGCACCCCGGGGTCGAAGGCCTCGAGCGCCCAGGTGACCCCGCAGCCGGCCAGAACGTGCGCCGCCTCCGACCACTCGGCCGCGTCCAGCTCGCGCAGCACGCACCGGATGACCAGGTCGTGCCCGGCCGGCGCGCCCCGCTCGGCGAGGGCCTCGCGCACCGCGGACACCACGTGGGCGGCCGGCACGTCCGGCGAGCCAGGGAAGATCGGGAAGCAGCCCTGCATGCGGGCCGCCCGGGCCAGCGGCTTGCGGTTCGGCCAGCGGCACGCCACCCAGACCGGCACCGGGTCCTGAGCCGGCCGGGGCAGGAACGGCGGCGAATGCACCGCGATCCGCTGGCCGTCGAAGGCCACCTTCTCGCCGGTCAGCAGGGACTGCAGGGCCTCCAGCGACTCGTCGAGCAGGACGCCGCGCTCGCGCGGGTCGGTCACCTCGCCGAACGAGCTGAACTCCCTCCAGCCGTCGTCGCCGAGGCCCACGCCGAGCACCAGCCGCCCGCCCGACAGCCGGTCGAGCGTGGCCACCTGACGGGCCAGCGTCCACGGCCGGCGGCGGGACAGCGGAGTCACCATGGGCCCGAACCTGACGTAGCGGGTGGCCGTGGCCACCGCGGCCAGCGCGATCCAGGTGTCGGCCACCGCCGTGCCGGGCACGGCCAGCAGGTGATCCCACAGGAAGAACCCGGACCAGCCGGCCTCCTCGGCCACGACGGCCAGCTCCGCGACCCGGCCGGGTTCCGCGAGTTCACCGAACGGGGGAAGGAAGAGCCCGAAATCCACCTGTCACCGCCCGCCGTCGCCGGGCGCCGCCTCGGGCAGCGCGTCCCGCCAGCGCCGCCGCAGGCCGGCCAGCGCCTCGTCGATGATCTCACCGTTGACCCGTAGCCTGGCCAGCCCGCCGTCCGGGAACACGTCCAGGCGGACGTGCGTGGCCACGCCCTCGCCGTCGAGCCGGAACCGGTGCCGGGTGTCGGGCTGAACCCGGGTCGTCGCCAGCACCTCGCGCCACGACGAGTCCGGGACGGCCTGTCCTGGCCTGGCCTCGCGCTCGTCGGCGGCCAGCAGCCTGACCCGGTCCGGGGCGTTGCCGACGAAGCACGAGGTGTCGATCTCGGCGTGCCGCAGCTCACCGGCCGCGGCCAGCTGCACGACCACGAAGTCGTTGCCCGGGCCGCGCCGTCGCGCGTTCTCCCAGCCCTGGGCCATTCCGGTGGCCCGGCCGGGCAGGATCAGGTGGCCGGCCGACGAGTAGAACGCGTCCGAGCAGCCGGTCACCCGGCCGCCGTTCTCCAGCGCGGCCAGGTCGATGGTGCCGGTCAGGAAGCGCGGGTCGGGCAGCGGCCTGCCGTGCACCCGCAGCCGGGCCACCCCGCCGTCGGGATAGATCGACAGCCGGACGTGGGTCCACCGCCGGCCGCGCAGCCCGATGGCCGCGGGGTAGGCGTTGGCCGCGTCGCCCCGCGCGCCGGCCCGCGGCACCAGCGTGTGCCAGGTCATCGCGGCCAGCTCGCCGGGCGAGGGGTACCCGTCGGCGTGCAGCGCCTCCACCGACACCTCCGGCGGGTAGTTGCCGCGGAAGAACGAGGTGTCCACCACCACGCCGTGCACCTGGCCCGGCACCCCGAGCCGGACGATCGCGTGGTCGTGCTCGGGCGCCCGGTGCCGCCGGGTCTCCCAGCCGTCGTACACCTTGCCCCGCACGCCGTACGCGTCCGGCGCGAACGCCGGCGGCTCCGGCTTGATCAGGTTCTCCTTCTCCGCGAACAGCTCGTCGGTGGCGAACACCACGCTGCCGCCCAGCTCGCGGGAGGCCAGGTCGGGCAGGGCGGCGAAGTCCGGCGCGGTCATCGGGCCCGCTCTCCCGCGGCCAGCAGCCGGCCGGCCGGGCCGGCACCGGACACCGGCCGGCCCCGGAGCCAGGTCCGGCGCACCACCCCGTCCAGCCGCGCGCCGGCGTACGGGGTCACCGGGTGCCGGTGGTACAGCCGGGCCGGGTCGACCACGAAGTCGTCGTCCGGCGCGAACGCGACCAGGTCGGCGTCGTACCCCGGAGCGATCGCGCCCTTGCCCTCGAGCCCGGCGATCCGCGCGGGCCCGGCGGCCATCCAGCGGGCCACGTCGTCCAGGCTGAACCCGCGCCGCCGCGCCTGCGTCCACACCACCGGCAGCGCGAGCTGGACCGAGGAGATCCCGCCCCAGGCCGCGCCGAAGTCGCCGCCGCCCCGGCGCTTGAGCTGCGGCGGGCATGGTGAGTGATCGGACACCACGCAGTCGATGATCCCATCTCGCAGCGCCTGCCAGAGCCGTTCGGCGTTGGCCCGCTCCCGGATCGGCGGGCAGCACTTGAACTCGGTGGCGCCGTCCGGTATGTCCTCGGCGGCCAGCGCGAGGTAGTGCGG
>JASIJN010000319.1 GCA_030050125.1 Streptosporangiaceae bacterium
CCGTGGACGCCCACCTCAGCCACTGCTACGACTGCCGCGAAGAACTCGCTGGTCTCGCCGGGCTGCCTGCCCTGCTCGGGCGGGTGCCGCGAGAGGATGCCGAGCGGCTGGCGCTCGGCACCGAGGAACTCGAGGAACCGCCGACCGAGCTGCTGGACTCGGTGCTGGCGCGGGTGACCGCCCGGCGCCGGGCACGCAGGCACCGGGCCATCGCCGCGGCCGCGGCCGCGGCGATCATCGCGGTCGGGGGCGGCATCGCCGGCGGGGCCTTGATGACGCACAACCACAATGCCGGCGGGCCAGGCACGCAGTACGTCTCCTACCTGTCCCGCGGCAGCGACCCGTCGACCCATATCACGGCGGCCGTCTACTACCAGCCGGACGGATCGGGAACCGGGATGCAGGTCCAGGTCTCGGGCATCAAGAACGGCACGCACTGCGTGTTCTGGGTGATCACCTCCAGCGGTCAGCACCTCTGGGCAGGCACCTGGACGGTCGACGCCGCACAGAGCGGCAACTGGTACTCGGCCAGGTCGTCGACGCCCATAGAGGACGTGCGCGGCTTCGACATCACCGGACCGAGCGGCGGGGCGCTGGTCACGATCCCGGCCAAGTTAGGTGACCACGCGCCCGGCACCGGCCCCGAGACCGGGCGTTGACCGCGGGAATGCGGCCGCCCACTCGCGCGCTTAGCAGGATGTGCCTCCCGGACTGATCGCTCTTGTCGCGGCCCTGGCCGTCGCGCTGGCCACCGGGCTGGCCTGGCGCCGAACCAACGGGAGGATGCGCGCGACGTCCGCCGACGGCGCGCGGCCTTCAGCCGACCCGGCCGAGGCCACCGGTCCGCTGATCACCGGTGCCGAACTCGGGCTGCCACTGGGGGAGCGAGCCACGCTGGTGCAGTTCTCCACCGCGTTTTGCGCCCCGTGCCGGGCCACGAGGCAGATCCTGGCCGAGGTGGCGGGGATGATCAACGGAGTGGCTCACGTGGAGATCGACGCCGAATCGCACCTCGACCTGGTCCGCCGGCTGGACATCCGCAGGACGCCCACGGTTCTGGTGGTGGGCCCGGATGGCCGGATCGCGAAGCGGGCCAGCGGCCAGCCCCGGAAGGCCGACGTGATCGCCGCGGTCGGCGAAGTCGTCGCCTAATTCCTATTGGTCAGATCAGGAAAGCCAAGATAGTGACAGCCGACCCGGCCGCGCATAGCATCGGCGTTGTGCGTGTCTGGACATCGGCTTCCTGCTCGACCGGGACGGCCCGGCCGCCCCGGTCCCTGCTGACCAGACGGCGCGCCGTCGACTTCTGCCGTGTGGCGACCGCACAGTGTCGCGCCTTGCCCGGCAGTGGCCAGCCTTCCGCGCCACGGCCCCGCGGCGCCGCCAGCTGACCTGCACGTCTGCCTGGCCCGCGGCGGCAAAAGCGGAGCAGGCAGTAGAAGCAGGGCGCGCCGCCGGCTCTAGGCCGGGCGAGCAGGAAGGCGCGCCAGGCGGGCGCCGTGTCCATGGTTCAGCCCGCCGGTACCCCCGAAGGGACACAGCAGATGGACATCGATCCGCGAGGCCCGCGTTTCGGAGCGCTGATCACCACGGTGGTCTTCGTGATTGTCCTGATCACCGGAAACGTATGGCTGCTCGCCGCGCAGGCACTGGTCTTCGCGGCGGGATCCATCTTCGGGATGCGCAATGCCCCCTACGGGCTGATCTACCGCTGGCTGGTGCGGCCGCGTCTGGGGCCGCCCAAAGAACTCGAGCCGGAGGCTCCGCCAAGGTTCTCCCAGGGCGTGGGCTTGGTGACCAGCGTGATAGGGATCATTGGGTACGCAGCGGGTATCACGCCGCTGGGGATGGCGGCCGCCTCGGCCGGCTTGCTGGCAGCGTTCCTGAACGGAGTCTTCGGGCTCTGCCTGGGCTGCGAGATGTATCTGCTCATCCGACGTATCCGGCCGGTCCGCCCATCGCTGGCGTCGGCCGAAGCTGACAAGGAGGTTTCCATATGAGCCGCTCTGACGTCCTGGTGGACGCCGATTGGGTCGAGGCCCATGGCGGTGACCCGGGCGTGGTCCTGGTCGAGGTCGACGAGGACACCAGCGCCTACGGCAAGGGTCACATCCGCAACGCCGTCAAGATCGACTGGAAGAAGGATCTGCAGGACCCGGTGCGCCGCGACTTCGTGGACCGGGCCGGATTCGAGGCCTTGCTCTCCGAGCGCGGCATCGGCAACGACGACACGGTCATCCTCTACGGCGGCAACAACAACTGGTTCGCCGCCTACGCGTACTGGTACTTCAAGCTCTACGGCCACAACAACGTCAAGCTGCTCGACGGCGGCCGGAAGAAGTGGGAGCTGGAGTCCCGCGAGCTGGTGACCGAGGTGCCGCGGCGCGCGGCGACGAGCTACCACGCGCAGGAGCAGGACCAGGCCATCCGCGCGTTCCGCGACGAGGTGGTCGCCGCCATCGGCAACAAGAACCTGGTCGACGTGCGCTCGCCCGACGAGTTCGCCGGCCGGCTGCTCGCCCCGGCCCACCTGCCGCAGGAGCAGGCCCAGCGCGGCGGCCACGTCCCGTCGGCCAAGAACGTGCCGTGGTCCAAGGCTGCGGAAGAGGACGGAACGTTCAAGTCGGACGACGCGCTTCGCGCGCTCTATGGCGACGAGGCGGGGCTGGACTTCAGCAAGGACACGATCGCCTACTGCCGGATCGGCGAGCGCTCGGCGCACACCTGGTTCGTGCTGCACGAGCTGCTGGGCCAGCCGAACGTGAAGAACTACGACGGGTCGTGGACCGAGTACGGCTCGCTCGTCGGGGTTCCGATCGAGCTCGGGGACGCCAGGTGAGCACGGACGGCTGCGGGGCGCCGGCCGGCGGGGCGCCGGCCGGCGCGGCGAAGGACGCCGGGACCCAGGCCGTGGTGCAGGGCCGGGTAACGCGGGACGGGTCGGCGGTGGCGGTCGGCTACGCGCGGCTGCTCAACTCGGGCGGCGAGTTCGTGGCCGAGGTGCCGCTCGGGGAGGACGGCGGGTTCCGGTTTTTCGCCGCCCCGGGGTCGTGGACGCTGCGCGTGCTGGCCCCCGGCAATGTCCGGGCGGAGCGCGTGGTTTCCGCCGACATCGGCAAGATCACCGAGCTGGAGGTGGCCGTCTAGCCGCAGCGCGCAGGTCAGCGGGACGATCCCCGGCGACATGCCGGGGATCGTCCGCGCCTCTGCCAGAGTTTCGCAGTGTTTAACTTCTTGACTGCTGTTCGTCGCCTTCCAAATTATCTGTTGTTCAACTGCTGGTTACCTTGGCCTCATAGAACTGGTCTTGGCCGTGACCACGCGGCCCGCTCATCACCACCGTTGGGGGCAAGGCGACATCATGTCGATCGAGGCTGATCCGGCGAGGTCCGGAGGTGACGGCGTCGTCCCGGGCACCGTTACCGAGGCGTCTGAGGCCGACACCGGCTCGCAGGCCCCGGCCGCCGCGAGCGCTGATACGTCGCTGCAGGCTGTGGACCTGACGCTGAGCTTCGGGCAGCGGGCGGTCCTGTCCGGCATCACGACGAACGTGCAGAGGGGCGCCATAACCGCGCTCATCGGTCCCACCGGATCGGGCAAGTCGACGCTGCTGCGCACGTTCAACCGGATGAACGACAATGTGACCGGCTACCGGCACGACGGGGACGTGCTCCTGGACGGGCGCAGCATCTGGCACCCGGGCGTGGAGCTGATGTCGCTGCGGCGCCGGGTCGGCATGCTCTTCCAGCGGCCCAACCCGTTCCCCATGTCGATCATGGACAACGTGGTCGCCGGGGTACGGGCGCACAAGATGGCCAGCCGGAGCAAGATGCGGGAGATCGCGCAGCAGAGGCTGACCGAGGTCGGGCTGTGGGACGCGGTCAAGAACCGGCTCAAGGACTCGCCGTTCCGCCTGTCCGGCGGTCAGCAGCAGCTGCTCTGTCTGGCCCGCGCGCTCGCGGTCGACCCCGAGGTGCTGCTGCTCGATGAGCCCACGTCCTCGCTCGACCCGATCGCCACCGAGTCGATCGAGGCGCTCATCGGCACGCTCACCCCGAAGATCACCGTGGTCATCGTGACCCACAACCTGGCCCAGGCCCGCCGCGTCGCCGACAGCACCATCTTCCTGTACCAGGGACGGATGGTCGAGCACGGCGACACCGAGCAGGTCTTCGAGCACCCCGCACACGAGGAGACCGCGCACTACGTGGGCGGCCGCTTCGGTTAGACAAGACCCTCCCGGGCGAGAGGACCATCACTCCCCCCGCCCGGGGGCAAGAGCCGCGCACCGAGCGCGGACCTCATCGCACGCGCCGCGTGCGAGTCGTGTAGCGCACGCGTTAGCGTGCAAAAGAAAAGGAGTATTCCCCGGTGGCCAAAAAGATCCGCTTGGTGTGCACGGCGGCCGCTCTGGTCCCGCTCACCCTGCTGGCGGCTGCCTGCAGCAGTTCGAGTTCGACACCCACCTCTACGTCGACAACGCCGGCCTCGAACAACGCGAACGGCAAGTCGATCTCGGAGACCGGCAGCACGCTGCTGTTCCCGCTGTTCGGTACCTGGCAGACGGCGTATAGCACCGCCAACCCGAGCGTCACGATCACCTCGGGCGCGACCGGCTCTGGTACCGGGATCGCTGACGCGAGCGAGGGCTTGGTGAACATCGGCGCGTCCGATGCCTACCTGTCCGCGGCCGACCTGACCAAGTACCCAGGGCTGCTCAACATCCCGCTGACGGTGGCGTCCCTGATGGTCAGCTACAACGTGCCTGGCCTGAAGTCGGTCAACCTGAACGGCACGGTGCTGGCCGACATCTACAACGGCAAGATCACGACGTGGAATGACCCAGCGATCGCCAAGCTCAACCCGGGCGTGTCGCTGCCGGCCACGAAGATCGTCACGCTGCACCGGGCGGACAGTTCGGGCAGCACATTCCTGTTCACCTCCTACCTGAACGCCCAGGATCCGAGCGCGTGGCCGTCGAGCAACGTCGGCACCACGATCACCTGGCCGTCCGCGCCCGGTGCGCTGGCCGAGACCGGAAGCGGCGGCATGGTGACCGGCTGCGGCAGCACCAAGGGCTGCATCGCCTACATCGGCATCAGCTACCTGGCCAAGACCACGGCCGCGGGCCTGGGCGAGGCCTCGCTGGCGAACAAGGCGGGCGACTTTACCCAGCCGACCCCCGCCGCTGTCAGCGCGGCGCTGGCCAGCTTCCCGGCCGCACCGTCCACGGGGGCACAGGATCTGATCAACACCTCGGCGCCGACCGGCTACGCGATCATCAACTATGAGTACGCGATCGTGAAGAAGACCCAGCCGAGCGCCGCCGAGGCCAGTGCCATCAAGGCGTTCCTGAGCTGGATCCTCACGACCGGCGACTCCGCGAAGAACCTGGCCACGGTCGGGTTCGTCGCGCTGCCGGCCAGCACGATGTCCACCGCTCAGAGCCTGGTCAACTCGATCAAGGGCTGATCCATGGCAGCCTCCGCACCAGCGGCACGGCCGACCGGAGGGGCGGACGCCCCGCCCCTCCGGCGGCCGGGGGCCGCGTTCCGCGGCCTGATCCGCAACGGCGACTTGGTCAAGTGGCTTGGCCGCGGCGGTGCGGTAGTGCCCGTGCTCATGCTCCTGTTCGTGCTGATCACGCTGATCATCCAGGCCATACCGGCCATCCGGTTCAGCGGCTGGCACTTCTTCTCTGGGACCACCTGGAACTTCGGCGCCCAGTACGCCGCCCCGGTGAAGTCGGACGGCCTCACCCACCTGGCGGGCGAACAGTTCGGGGCGCTCCCGGAGATCCTGGGAACGATAGCGACCTCGATCATCGCGCTGATCATCGCGGTGCCGGTCTCGATCGGCGCCGCGCTGGTCATCGTGGAGCGGCTGCCCCGGCGGGTGGCCAGCGTCATCGGCATGTTCATCGAACTGCTGGCCGGCATCCCCAGCGTGATCATCGGCCTGTGGGGCGCGCTGACCTTCGGGCCGTTCATCGCGCACCACATCTCGCCGGTGATCAGTGACGTGGTGCCCAACTGGCCCGGACTCGGCTTCTTCCACGGCGACACCGGGAGCGGCCAGGGCCTGCTGACCTCCGGCCTGATCCTGGCCATCATGGTGATCCCGATCGTCGCCGCCACCTCGCGCGACCTGATCCGCGGCGTGCCGGTGCTGCCGCGCGAGGGCGCGATCGCACTGGGAATGTCCGATGCCCAGTGCGCCCGCCGGGTGACCCTGCCCTGGGTCGGCTCCGGCCTGATCGGCGCCGCCGTGCTCGGCCTCGGCCGCGCGATCGGCGAGACCATCGCGGTGGCCATGGTGTGCGGGGTGGCGCTGGGCTCGCTGCCCAACAACCTGTACGCGGCGATGACTACGATCGCCGCCAACATCGTGCAGAACCTGGACACGGCGATCACCGACCGGATGGACGTCAGCGCGTTCGCCGAGCTCGCCTTGATCCTCATGGTGATCACGTTGTCGACCAACGTGCTGGCGCGGCTCATGGTGCGGCGGGTGTCCGGAACCGCCCTTCCCGTCGGCCGGGGGTTGTGACAATGAGCGGAACTCACGGCCAGCCGGCCGCGACCAAGGCCGAGACCTCCGAATGGCCGCAGGTGCCGCTGAGCAGGAAGATCGGCAACGTCATCTTCTGGGTCCTGTGCGCGATCGGCCTGCTCGTGGTGATCGGTCCCGCGATCTGGCTGGCCGGCGGGGTCGTGGTCCGCGCGATACCGCACTTCCAGTGGAGCGTCCTGACCACCAACACCACGTCGGGCGACGCCGGAGGGCTGCACCAGGCGATCATGGGCACGCTGGTGATCACGCTCGGCGTGCTCATCGTCGGCGGCACGATCAGCATCCTCACCGGCATGTACCTGGCCGAGTTCGCGGTCGGCCGCCACCGTACGATCCTGCGCGGCGGCTATGAGGTGCTCTCCGGCATCCCGTCGATCGTCCTCGGCCTGGTCGGCTACCTGACCCTGGTGATCGGCCTGCACTGGGAGTTCGGCCTGCTGCCCGCGGTGCTGGTGCTCTCGGTGATCGTGATCCCGTACATCACGAAGGCGACAGAGACCGCGCTGCTGCAGGTGCCCGCGTCCTACCGCGAGGGCGCGGAGGCGCTCGGCATCTCGCCCGGGTGGACGCTGCGCAAGATCGTGCTGAAGTCGGCCGTGCCCGGGATCGTCACCGGCCTGCTGGTGGCGATCGCGATCTCGGTGGGCGAGACCGCGCCGCTGCTCTACACCGCGGGCTGGACCGACCTGAATCCGTCGCTGACGCTGACTCACGCGCCGGTGGCGTTCCTCACCTATGCGATCTTCAACTTCTGGGACGCCGGCACGGCCTCGGGTCTGATCCTTTCTTACGACGCGGCACTGATACTGCTGGTCTTCGTATTGCTGGTCATCATCTTGGGACGGGTGGTCGTCGCGATCTCCCGGCGCTATGCGGAGTGACCGGCGTGCCGGGCGCCACCGGGGAACCGGCTGCGATGGGGGGAAGGTCGGCAGTCGCGCAGGCCCCCATGGCCACTAGCAGCGACCAGGTCCGCGGTGGGCGTCAGACGGGGGGATCGCGCCCGGCGGTGGCCGTGCTGGCCGATCGCATCGCCGCCGCGCTCATCCATCACGAGCCGGGCTGGAGGCTGCCTCGGCACACCGCGCTGGCCCGGCGTTACAACGTCGGCACCGCCGAGATCGACGCCGCCATGGACGAGCTGGCCGCCCGGCATCTCGTCCGCCGCCTGCCGGACGGGCAGTTGTACCGGGTCAGCCCCGCCGAGTACCTGATCCCGATCGAGGGCGTGCCCGGGTTCGGCTCGCGCGCCGATCCCATGGGCGGCGAGATCGTCTGCCGCAGCCGGCAGGCCTCCTGGCGGCAGGTCCCCGAGGACATCGGGTGGGCGCTGCGGATCCCGCCGGGCGATCTGGTCGGCGTCGTCCGGGTGCAGTGGACCGCGGGCGGCGAGCCGGCCGCGCTGTGCACGACCTATCTGATCAAGGAGATCGCCGGGCCGTTCGTCAGCCCGCAGGGGGCCGGCGCGACGGCCGGTTTGACGCTGCTGCCGATCACCGCCCCGCTGATCCCCGAATCGGAGCAGGGCGAAGCGACCCCGGTGGGCGAGCCGCGCGCGGTTCACGTCGAGATGCAACCGCCGTCGCCGTCGGTGGCCCGGAGCCTGCGGCTGTCCGCCGGGCAGCCGGCCGCGCTGGTCACCGTGCGGTTCGACGATCCCGGGGCCGGCCGGCCGGTCGCGCTGACCATTGCGGTGCTCCGCCCGGACCTGTTCCGGATCGTGATCGAGTCCGGGGAGGACCCGCTGGGCCGCGGCGCGGCGGGGACTTTCCCCGGAGCCTGGACACACGCGGTGGAGGACTGGGAGCCTTGACCGCACATGCCTTACTCCTCAGCCGGTCAGGCCGATCAGACCCCGCCGCGCCCGCCGCAGCCTAGACAAGCGCCGCGCCGCGGCGAGTTAGCGGCTGTCCTGGCCGCGGCCCTGGTGCTGGCGCACCTGCTGCTGGCCCAGCTCACGCTGGTGCTCGCGGTGGTCCTGTGCGGGGTCGACCGGGCGAGCCGGTGGCGGCCTCAGTGGCTGGCGGTCCCGGCCGGCCTCGGGGTGGTCTGGGCGCTCGCGATCGGTCCCTCCCGCGCCGCGGCCGGCCTGACCGCCGGGCCGCGGCACGTGCTGGTGTACCTGGGCGGGATCGACCGTTACCCCGGCCGCCTGCTGCACCTCGCGGACGCGTTCGGCGGCCTGTCCCACTGGCTCCCCGAGCAGGTTCCGCTGGCGCTGGTCCTCGCCTCGGCCGAGGCTTTCGCGCTGACCTGGCTGCAGCGACGGCTGGGCGGGGGCCAGGGCCGCGCGTGGCGGTCCGGCCTGATCGTGGCCGCCCGGCGGCGGGCGACCACCGCGGCGCTCCGGTCGGGCGGGGTGGTCGGCAGGGACGGCTGCCGGGTCGGCCTGGACGTGGCCACCGGCCGCCCGGCGGAGATCTCCTGGCCGGAGGCGGAGGGCGGGGTGCTGTGGTCCTGGGCCGGCTCGGCTGCGGACCTGACCCTGACCGAGAGCGGGTTCCCGCTGGCCCACGCCGCGGTCAGGCGCCGCAAGCCGGTGATCGTCATCGACCTGACCGGGTCATCGTGGCTGCCCGGGTCGCTGGCCGCCGCGTGCGCGGAGCCGGGCGCGCCGTTCTCCCGGTTCGGCCCGGACGGGCCGGCGTTTTACGAGCCGCTGCGGGGCGGCGA
The DNA here is from genome assembly GCA_030050125.1 of Streptosporangiaceae bacterium. The sequence goes on from JASIJN010000319.1 coordinate 9,247, forward strand.
TCCGGCGCGCAGCGCCGCGCTGGTCATGAGCATGATCGACTGGAACGACGCGAACGACCAGCAGCGACGGTCCTGCGCCGCGTACCTGACCGACGCCCTGGCCGTGCTGGCCGCGGCGCCGGGCGACCGACGGCTGCCGCTGCTGGGCGACCTGGTCCGGCTGCTGACTCCGGACGGGCTGCGCCAGCGTGCGGCGCTGATCCCGGCCCACCACCC
>JASIJN010000320.1 GCA_030050125.1 Streptosporangiaceae bacterium
CTCGGCCGCGTCCAGCGGCAGCCGCGACGGCGGCTTGAGCTCGGCCAGCCGCAGGTAGGTCACCATGCGGCCGCCCCTGGTGGCCAGGGTGGCCAGCACCCTCTGCAGGTCGGCCACGTCGCGGGCCACCACCGTGAGCAGGTAGTCCATCTCTCCGGCCACGTTGTCCGCCCCGACGATCTCGGGCATCGCCCGGATCAGGTCCTCGAACATGAGGGTCGAGCGCGGATCGTGCCGGGCCAGGTTGGCGGTCACGAACAGCTTGAGCGGGAACCCCGCCGCCTCCGGGTCGAGCTGGGCGCTGATGATGCGGATGACCCCCGACTCCTTCAGCCGGCGGACCCGGTGCAGCGTCGCGGCGGGCGACAGGCCGGCCACGCGGGCCAGCTCCAGGTTCGTGCGGTCCGCGTCCTGCTGCAGCGCGGTGAGCAGTCTTCTGTCAACATCATCAAGTTCCACGGCCATATCACCAAATATTATTTGGCCATCGATCCAGAGCGTCAAATTCTGGCCCGCCAGCACCGATCCTGGCGACATGAGCACCTACCGCAACACCGCCGTCGCAGCCCTCACCGCCGCGGGGCTGCTGTGGGGCACCACCGTTCCCCTGTCCAAGCTGGCCCTGGAGTGGCTCGCGCCGGGCTGGCTCACCGCCGTGCGCTTCGGCGTGGCCGCCGTGATCATGCTCGCCGTCGCCTCCCGTCGCGAGCTGCGCGCCGCCTGCACCCCGCGGGTGCTGGTCTCGGGCGCGGTCGGCTACGGCGGGTCGGTCCTGGTGCAGAACGCCGGCATCTCACGGACCAGCGTTACGCAGGCCGCGCTGCTGATCGGCGCCGTGCCGGTGCTGGTCGCGGTCATCGCGGCGGTCTGGCACCGCACCGTGGCCCGCCCGGTGGCCTGGGTCGGGTTCGCGGTATCGCTGGCCGGCGTCGCCCTGGTCACCGGCGGCCACGGCGGCGGCGCCACGGTCGGCGGCGACGGCCTGGTGCTGGTGTCGCTGCTGCTGTCGTCCACGTTCACCGTGTCCCAGGCTCGCACGTTGCGCGGCCGCGACCCGGTCTCGGTCACCGCGGTGCAGTTCCTGGGCGCCGCGCTCGCGGCCCTGATCTTCTCGGCCGCCACCGAGGGCGTGCCGTCCGCGCCGCACTCCGCCGGCGCGCTGCTGGTCGTCGGCGCGCTCACGGCGGGCGGCACCCTGCTGCCGTTCACCCTGTTCGCCTACGGGCAGACCCGGGTGTCCGCCGAGGTGGCCGGCGCCTTCGTCAACATCGAGCCGCTGGTCGGCGCGGTGGCAGGCGTGGTCTTGTTCGGCAACCCGGCCGGGCCGGCGCAGGTCGCCGGCGGCGCCGCCATCCTCGGGGGCATCGCGCTGAGCAGCTTCCCGCTGATCGGCGAGGGCCGCGGCCGGGCCGCCTCAGGGCGAGCGCCGTCTCCACTCGCTGGCCAGCAGGCCGTAGACCGCCTCGTCCCGGCGCTCATCGGGGAACGCCAGGCCCTGCCGCAGCAGCCCCTCCTCGACGAACCCCAGGCGGCGGGCCAGCGCCCGGCTCCGCTCATTGGCCGGATCGGTGTGCAGGGCCACGCGGTCGACGTCGAGCGAGCTGAACGCGTGGTCGAGCACCGCGGCGACGGCCCGGGAGGCCAGCCCGCGACCCTCGTGGCCGCCGTCGATCCAGTAGCCGATCTCCGCGCTGCGGGAGTACCGGTTGATGTGCAGGCTGATCGCCCCGGCCAGGTGCCACTGGTCGTCGGTGCGGACCGCGATCGCCGCCGGCAGTTCGGCGCCCGCCAGCCAGTTCCGCATGCCGGCCTCGAGAAACGAGCGGGTTTCCGCCAGCACCGGCGGCGCGAGCGCCCACGGCTCCCACCGGGCCAGCCGGTCACGGTTGGCGATCAGCAGGTCGTTGTAGGCCTCGGCCAGCGACGGGGTGCGCGGCACCAGTGCCTCCCCGGGCCCGAGCGCGAAGCTGAACAGCGGCGGGGGGATAGCGCTCACGATCTCTCCTGCGCAGTTGACTGGCCGTACGTACCGTCCGCCGCTGCGACACCGGCGTCACAGGCTGAACTTACCCTGGCTCGGCCGGGGGCACCGTCCTCGCCCGTCGCGGGAACGCGGGGGCGACGGCCTGCCCGGCGGCCCGGGGGACCGTGCGGCGCGGCCGTTCTTCCCGGCTCCGGCCGGGCCCGCTAGTGCGTGGTGTAATTGATCTCGCCCGCTCCGGGGCAGGCGATCGCGAAGCAGAAGCACCGGATCGGCGCGTTCTCACTTCCGGCGATGAGGCTGTGAACCTCGTTCGGAGGAATGTAGACAAGGTCGCCCTGCCTGATTTCCCGCCGCTCGTCGCCGATAATCATCTGACCCTGGCCATAGAGGACGTAATAGAACTCGTGGGTCGGGTGGGTGTGCGGGTCCACGGCTCCGCCGCCGGTTATCTCGAACTCGTTGACCAGCTCCAGGGAACCCCCGGCGGTAAATTCACGCATGCTGCCCGGGGGCATGAGGTACCAGACCGGAGTCGTGCCATTATGCTCGACCACTGGCCGCACGGCTGAGATGTTGCGGACGTCCATCCGGATCTCCTTTACTGCTCATGGACACCTGAACTGCGTTCGGTAGAATTGGATTAGAGATGCCGCGGGAAAAGGGAGTCTGTCGTGCCAGGTTTTGCTCGCACTATTGTGGCCGAGCGGTTCGATGCGGCGCGCTGGGAACCGTATGGCTGGGTGCCTCTTCCCGACACCGACGCCCGGGACGGCGCCTCGACGCTGTTCTTCGAATGGGGTGACGCTCACCTCAACCTGATCGGTCATGACGCCGACGAGGTGCCGCACACTCCCGGCGGGCTTGGCTGCGAGATGCTGTTCCGGCACCGCACCCACACGCAGGCACTGATGGTGCTGAACTGCCCGGCGGTGGTCGTGGTGGCGGCGGCCGGCGCCACCTTCGGCTCCGCGGAGGATTCGCGGAAGCTGCGCGCCTTCCTGCTCCAGCCGCTCGATGCGCTCGTGCTGCACCGGGGCACCTGGCACTGGGGGCCGTTCCCGGTCGGCGCCCCGCGCGTGGACATGCTGAACGTCCAGGGCCGGCGTTACGCCGAGGACAACGAGTGCTGCCGGCTCGACGATCTCGGCGCCGGCGTCGAGGTGCTGACCGGCGGCCCGGCCCGTCACTGAAGGTCCTCGGTCAGGGCGTCCTCCCTGGGCGGAGCGGTCCTCGGGCGGCCCTCGGGCGAAGGTGATATGACCATTGTGCTGTCATCACCGCCTTTTCGGACGTGGCCATCACCCGGGGCGGGTGACGTATGCGCCAGCGGAAGGGGCGGTGATGGCCCGAACGCTCAGTCTCGTCGTCCGCAATCTCGTATTCACGATCGTGGTGCCGGGACTGGGCGGGGTCTGGGCGCCATGGGCGATCGTGTCACGGGGCGGGCACCCGCCCGCGGTGGTCGCGTGGGAGGCGGCCGGGGTGATCGCGGCCGGGGCGGCGCTGTACGCCTGGTGCGTCTGGAATTTCGCCGCGGTGGGCGGCGGCACGCCGGGCCTGTGGGACGCGCCGACGCGCGTGGTCGCGACCGGACCCTACCGCTGGGTGCGCAACCCGATCTACATCTCCGCGCTCCTGGTGGTGCTCGGGGAGGCGTGGCTGTGGTGGTCGCTGCCGGTGCTGGCCTACGCGGGCGCGATGGCGGTGTCCTTCCACCTGCTCGTCACCGGTTATGAGGAGCGGAGGCTGGGCCGCAGGTTCGGTCAGTCCTACCTCGAGTACCGGCGCACCGTGCCGCGCTGGATCCCGCGCGCGCCGGGCCGCGGCCAGGATTGACGCAACCGAGTGGTTGCCATATATTGAGTAGCAACCATTCAGTTGCTACTCAATGGAGGATCCCATGGGTTTTCCCGATCGCATCGAGCGGACCGTGCAGATCGCCCACCCGCCGGCCAGGGTGTGGGCGGCGCTGACCACGGCCGAGGGTCTGGGCGCCTGGTTCGGCGACGAGGTCACGATCGACCTGCGCCCGGGGGGCGCGGCCCAGATGACGTGGGGGAACGAAGAGTTCACGGCCGACATGCGGGTAGAACGGGTCGAGGAGCCGGCGGTGTTCGGGTTCACCTGGCACATCTACGGACTGCCGCAAGACGATCCGCGCCGTACCTATGTCGAGTTCACACTCGAACCGGTTGGTTCCGGCACACGGCTGACGGTGGTGGAGTCCGGGTTCGCCCAGCTTCCGGAGGACGTGTACCGCAAGGCGTTCGACGGCAACACCGAGGGCTGGGCAAAGGAACTGGGTGAGCTGGTCGGCTACCTCGATGCGGCCTGACATCGAGGTGATCGCCGAACAGGTCTTCGGTGCCCTGGCCGACCCGACCCGGCGGGCCATCCTGGCCGCGCTGGCCGCGGGAGGCCCGGCCACGGCGACGGACCTGGCGGGCCGGCTGCCGATCACACGGCAGGCGATCGCCAAGCACCTGGCGCTGCTCGCCGAGGCCGGCCTGGTGACGGCCGAGCCGGGCGAGCGGCGCCGGGTTCGGTACCGGCTGCGCTCCGCTCCCATGCAGGTGGCGCAGCAGTTCCTGGCCGCGCTGGCCCGCGACTGGGACGGCCCGCTCGGCGCGCTGAGCGATCACCTTGACCGGAGCGCGGGCCACAGCACGTGACGACAGCGCTCGGCGAACGCGAGCGTGGACCTGAACGGAAGGGCGGAAACCACGATGAAGACTCCCGCGATCGTCACGCCGCAGGAGTGGGAGGCGGCGCGCCAGCAACTGCTGGTGAAGGAGAAGGAGCTGACCAGGGCCAGGGACGCGCTGGCGGCGGAGCGCCGGCGGATGCCGTGGCTGGCGGTGCGCAAGGCCTATGAGTTCGACGGCCCAGAGGGCACGGTGAGCCTGCTCGACCTGTTCGAGGGCCGCCGCCAGCTGATCATCTACCGTGCGTTCTTCGAGCCCGGAGTGATCGGCTGGCCCGACCACGCGTGCCACGGCTGCTCCATGATGGCCGACCAGGTGGCGCACCTCGCCCACCTGAACGCCCGTGACACCACCTTCGGTTATGCCTCGCGCGCGCCGCAGCCCGAGATCGCGCGGCTGAAGAAGCGGATGGGCTGGACGATGCCCTGGTACACCATCACCGACGAATTCGACGCCGACTTCGGCGTGGACCAGTGGCACGGCACGAACGCGTTCATCCGCGACGGCGACCAGGTGTACCGCACCTACTTCGTCAACAACCGCGGCGACGAGGCGCTGGGGAGCACCTGGAGCTACCTCGACATGAGCGCGCTCGGGCGCCAGGAGGAGTGGGAGGACTCGCCCGAGGGCTATCCGCAGACCGCGCCGTACGACTGGTGGAACTGGCACGACGAGTACGACCACCCCGAGCTGGCGCAGGGGCCGATGCGCCGGGCCGCCGGGTCCTGGTAAGCGGTCACGCCTGGGCGGCGCAGCGGGCCGTGATCCGCTTCCCGTTCGCGTAGTCGCCGCAGTCGTCGGTTCCCGGGTTGTCGCGCAGCAGGCCGGCCCAGTCCGAAAGCCGCTCGACCCGGTAGCCGTACGCGCCCAGCATG
>JASIJN010000321.1 GCA_030050125.1 Streptosporangiaceae bacterium
CACCGCGTACTTTGCCGAGCAGCCGCTCACCCCGCCGACCTACATCTTCCCGCTGGTCTCCGGCCAGTACTTCACGGTCACCAACACCAGCGACTTCCAGACCCTGCTCTACCTGCCGCTGTACTGGTACGGGGACCGGGGCAGCACGTCGGTCGACTACCGGCTCTCGCTCGGCAACCCCCCGGTCTACAGCGACGGCAACCGGGTGGTGACGATCACGCTCAAGCATTACGTCTGGTCCGACGGGGAGACGCTGAGCGCCCGCGACGTCGGGTTCTGGATCAACCTGCTCAAGGCCAACAAGGCCGAGTGGGCCAACTACGTGCCCGGCGGGTTCCCCGACAACGTCGTCTCCTGGCAGGCGGTCAACCCCACCACCGTGCGGCTCCTGCTGAACGCCAGCTACAACCCGTTCTGGTTCACCTACAACGAGCTGTCACAGATCACGCCCCTGCCGATCGCGTGGGACCGGACCTCGCTGGCCAGCCCCGCCCCGGCGGCGACCGCGGCCGGCCTGCCCGACACCACGCCCGCGGGCGCCCGGGCCGTGTATGACTTTCTCAACGGCCAGGCCACGCGGGTGACCGCCTACGCGTCGAGCCCGATCTGGTCCGTGGTGGACGGCCCGTGGAAGCTCACCAGCCTGACCAGCCAGGGCGCCGCCACGTTCGTGCCCAACCCGGCCTACTCGGGACCGCAGAAGCCGCGCCTGGCCAAGTTCGTCGAGCTGCCGTTCACCTCGGCCACGGCCGAGTTCTCGGTGCTGCGGGCCGGCCAGGCGGCCGGCGGCCCCGGCAGCTCGGGGCAGCAGATCTCGGTCGGCTACGTGCCCGACAACGACCTGCCGCAGCAGCCGACCCTGCGCGCGGAGGGCTATCAGCTGATCAAGAACTACCCGTTCGGCTTCGACTACATCGAGCCCAACTTCAACAACCCGAAGGTCGGGCCGATCCTGCGGCAGCTCTACTTCCGCCAGGCCTTTCAGCACCTCGTCGACCAGACCGGGTGGATCCACGCGTTCTACGACGGCCTGGGCGTGCCCACCTACAGCCCGGTGCCGGCCAGCCCGCCCAACCCGTACGCGAACGCTCAGGCCTCGGTCAACCCGTACCCGTTCAGCGTGCCCGCCGCCCGGGCCCTGCTGGCCGCGCACGGCTGGAAGATCGTCCCGAACGGGGTCAGCACGTGCACCAGGCCCGGCACCGCGGCGGACGAGTGCGGCCAGGGCATCAAGGCCGGCCAGCCGCTCACCTTCACCCTCATGTACCCCAGCGGCCTGCCGTACACCGACGGCGCCATGGACGACCTGCAGTCGGTCGCCAAGCAGGTCGGCATCGAGATCTCGCTGAATCAGCAGACCGCGGCCACGGTCACCGCGACCATCTTGTCCTGCGCCGCCTCGTCGGCCGCCTGCAGCTGGCAACTCGGCAACTACGGCACCGCCTGGCTGTTCCAGCCGGACCACTACCCGACCGGCGACGAGATCTTCCAGACCGGGGCGCTCGGGAACGTGAACAACTACTCGAACCCGGGCGTCGACAAGCTGATCATCGCGACCACGCGCGCCCCGGCCAGCCAGGCCCAGGCCGCGCTCGACGCGTACGCGGATGAGGTCAGGCTGCAGCTGCCGGACTTCTGGCAGCCGAGCCCGGGGACCCTGATCACCGTGCAGTCGAACCTGCGCGGCGTGGTGCCGAACGCCTACGGCTTCATCAACCCGGAGGAGTGGTACTTCACGAAGGCCGCGGGATAACGTGACCGGCTACGTCCTGCGCCGCGTAGCCCGGATTCGCGATCATGCTCACGGTCATCGGCTTCAACCTGGCCGCCGACGCGCTCGCTCGTTCGCTCGACACCCGCGCGAGATAGGGTCGTTCTGATATCCCCGGCGCCGGCGACCAACGCAAGGAGCAAGGTGTCATGAATGCGCGCCCCAACGACACACTCGCACAGCTGACCGAGGCCGGCGTGGCGGTATGGCTCGATGACATCAGCAGGGAACGCCTGTCAACGGGCAACCTGGAGATGCTCATGCGGGATATGCACGTGCGCGGAGTGACGTCCAACCCCACGATCTTCGCGAAGGCGATCTCCAGCGGCTCCGCCTACCAGGGGCAGATCGCCGACCTCGCCGTGCGCGGCGTGACCGTCGACGAGGCGGCCCGGTCGATCACCACCTACGACATCCGCTGGGCTTGCGACGTGCTGCGGCCGGTGTACGACCAGACGAACGGCGTTGACGGCCGGGTGTCCATCGAGGTCGACCCCAGGATCGCCAGGGACACGGCCAAGACCATTGCCGAGGCCAGGGCGCTGTGGTGGCTCGTGGACCGGCCCAACCTGTTCATCAAGATCCCGGCCACCGTCGAGGGGCTGCCCGCCGTCACCCAGTGCCTGTCCGAGGGAATCAGCGTCAACGTGACGCTGATCTTCTCGCTGGAGCGCTACGGGCAGGTCATCGACGCGTTCATGGCCGGGCTGGAAAAGGCGGCCGACCGCGACGTGCCACAGCTCGCCTCGGTGGCGTCGTTCTTCGTCAGCCGGGTGGACACCGAGGTCGACGAGCGGCTGGACAAGATCGGCACCCCGGAGGCCGAGGCGCTGCGCGGCACGGCCGCCCTGGCCAACGCCAGGCTGGCCTACGAGCGCTACGAGCAGAAGTTCGCCACCCCGCGCTGGGCCGCGCTCAGCGCGCGGGGTGCCCGGGTGCAGCGGCCGTTGTGGGCGTCGACCAGCGTCAAGGACCCGGCCTTCGCCGACACCATGTACGTGGTGGACCTGGTGGCGCCGGACACGGTCAACACCATGCCCGAGGCCACGCTGCACGCGACCCAGGCTCATGGCACGCTGCACGGCGACACCATCCACGGCACCTACGACCAGTCCAGGCGCGTCTTCGAGCGGCTCGAGGCCCTCGGCATCGGCTACGACGACGTGGTGACGGTTCTGGAGAACCAGGGCGTGCAGAAGTTCGAGGCGTCCTGGAACGAGCTGCTCGAGACGATCAGGACCGAGATGGGAACCGCATGACATCGAATCCACTGCGCGATCCGCGTGACCGCAGGATCCCCCGGGTAGCGGAGCCCTGCGTCCTCGTCCTTTTCGGCGTGACCGGCGACCTGGCCAGCAAGAAGCTGCTGCCGGCCATCTACGACCTGGCCAACCGCGGCCTGCTGCCGCCGGGGTTCTCGCTGGTCGGCTTCGCCAGGCGGGACTGGGCGGACGAGGACTTCGCCAGGCTCACCCATGACGCGGTCAAGGCGCACGCGCGCACACCGTTCCGGGACTCGGTCTGGCAGCAGGTCTACGAGGGCGTGCGGTTCGTGCCCGGGGAGTTCGCCGACGACGAGGCATTCGACCGGCTGGCCGAGACCGTCGCCCAGCTCGACACGGAGCGGGGAACCGGCGGGAACTATGCCTTCTACCTGTCCGTGCCGCCGAAGGCCTTCCCCCAGGTGGTCGCGCAGCTGAAGCGGTCCGGGCTGTCCACGCCGCCGCAGCTGCCCGGCAGGCCGCGGCCCTGGCGCCGGGTCGTGATCGAGAAGCCGTTCGGTCACGACCTGGCCAGCGCGCGCGAGCTGAACGCGATGCTGGACGCGGTGTTCCCGGCGCACTCGGTCTTCCGCATCGACCACTACCTGGGCAAGGAGACGGTACAGAACATCCTGGCGCTGCGGTTCGCCAACACCCTGTTCGAGCCGGTCTGGAACCGCGGCTACGTGGATCACGTCCAGATCACCATGGCCGAGGACATCGGCATCGGCGCCAGGGCCGGGTACTACGACGGGATCGGCGCGGCCCGGGACGTGATCCAGAACCACCTGCTGCAGCTGCTGGCACTCACCGCCATGGAAGAGCCGGTGTCGTTCGAGGCGGACTCGCTGCGCCTGGAGAAGGAGAAGACGCTCTCCGCGGTCAAGATCCCCGAGGACCTCGCCGTCGGCACCGCCCGCGGCCAGTACTCCGCGGGCTGGCAGGGCGGGGTGGAGGTGCCCGGCTACCTCGAGGAACAGGGCATCGCGCCGGACTCGACCACCGAGACCTACGCGGCGCTGCGGCTCGAGGTCGACACCAGGCGGTGGGCCGGGGTGCCGTTCTACCTGCGAACCGGCAAGCGGCTGCCCAGCCGGATGACCGAGATCGCGCTTATGTTCCAGCGCGCCCCGCACCTGCCGTTCACGCGGACCGACACCGAGGAGCTCGGCCAGAACGCCCTGGTGATCCGGGTGCAGCCGGACGAGGGCATAACGGTCAGGTTCGGCTCGAAGGTGCCCGGGTCGGCCATGGAGGTACGGGACGTGAACATGGACTTCGCCTACGGCGAGTCGTTCACCGAGTCCAGCCCGGAGGCTTACGAGCGGCTGATCCTCGACGTGCTCATCGGTGACCCGCCGCTGTTCCCCCGGCAGCGGGAAGTGGAACTGTCCTGGAAGATCCTCGACCCGATCGAGGACTTCTGGGCCACCCACGCCAAGCCCGAGCAGTACCCGGCCGGAACGCCCGGCCCGGCGAGCGCGGACGCGCTGATCGCCCGCGACGGCCGGACCTGGCGCCGGCTCTAGGCGGGGAGTGGGAGAGGCGCGATGATGATCGACCTGACCGATACCACCACCCACGCGATCCGGGATGCGCTGACCCGGGCCAGGGACCAGATGGGTGGCCCGACCTCCGGCATGGTGCTCAACCTGATCATCATGACCGACGAGTCAGCCCAGTACGACGCGGTGCGCGCGGCGAGCCAGGCGGGCCGGGAGCATCCGTGCCGGGTGCTCGGGGTGATCGCCAGGGACCTCGGCGCCGACTCCCGGCTGGACGCCGAGATCAGGACCGGCGAGGGCGCCCCGGGACAGACCGTGCTGCTGCGGATGTACGGGCCGATGGGCCTGCACGCGGACTCGGTGGTCACCCCGCTGCTGGTGCCCGATACCCCCGTCGTCACCTGGTGGCCCCGCAGCGGCCCCAGCACCCCGTCCGGCGACCCGCTGGGCATGCTCGCGCAGCGCCGGGTCACCGACGCGGCGTCGGCCCCCGACCCGGCCAAGGCGCTCGACGCGCTCGCGGCCGGGTACCGGCCCGGCGACACCGACCTGGCCTGGACCCGGGCCACGCCCTGGCGCTCCCTGCTGGCCGCGGTCCTGGACCAGCCGCACGGCGAGATCCTCGGTGGCTCGGTCGCCGCCGAGCCACGGAATCCGAGCGCGGACCTGGTCGCGGCCTGGCTCTGCAGCCGGCTCGGCCCGGTGTTCGCCCGTGACGAGTCCTCCGGGCCCGGGATCACCGAGGTGCGGTTCGCCACCCCCGACGGCGACATCGCGATCACCAGGCCGGACGGCCGGACCGCCACGCTGAGCCGGCCCGGCCAGCCCGAGCGCCGGGTCGCGCTGCACCGCCGGGACACCGCCGAGCTGATGGCCGAGGAGCTGCGCAGGCTCAACCCCGATGAGGTGTACGGCGAGACGCTGGCCCGTTTCGCCGCCGTCATGGGGCGGTAGCGCCATCACCGCCCCCCAGGTCCTCATTCACCGCGACGCCGAGCTGCTGGCCAAGGCCGTCGCCGCCCGGCTGGTGACCCGGCTGGTCGACGTCAGCGCCGCGCGCGGTCACGCGTCGCTCGTGCTGAGCGGCGGCCGCATCGGCACCCAGGTGCTCGCCGAGCTGGCCGCGGCCCCGGCCCGGGACGCGGTCGACTGGCGGCACCTGGACATCTGGTGGGGCGATGAACGGTTCCTGCCGGCCGGGGATCGCGAGCGCAACGAGACCGCGGCCCGGACCGCTCTCCTCGACCACGTCGACGCGGCGCCGGAGAGAGTGCACCCGATGCCCGGACCCGACGGGCCGGACGGGCCCGACCCGGAGGCGGCGGCCGCCCGCTACGCGAGCTGGCTGCTGGCCGCCTCCCAGCCCGAGGACCACAGCCAGGTTCCGTCCTTTGACGTCCTGCTGCTCGGCATCGGGCCGGAGGCACAGGTCGCCTCGCTGTTCCCCGGCATGCCGGCC
>JASIJN010000322.1 GCA_030050125.1 Streptosporangiaceae bacterium
GCCGTCGGCCAGGCCGGGCAGCAGCCGGGCCTGCACCTGCGGCGGGGCGATCGCCGCGAGCACGGCCCCGGCCATCACCGACGGCACGAACGGGCCCGGCGCCACCGCCCGCCCGAACTCCTCGACCACCACCACCAGCTCGGGCAGTCCGAAGCCCGAGCCGCCGAACTCCTCGGGAATGTGCAGCCCGAGCCAGCCGAGCCCGCCTAGCTCGTCCCAGTAACCGGGCAGCCGGTCGGTCTCCGCCTCGAGCAGGGCCCGGGCGGCGGCCCGGGCCCCGCGGGCGGCGAGGAACTCGGACACGGTGCCGGCCAGGGCGCGGTGATCATCGGAGATGGCGATCGACATGCCTCTTTATACCCGGACGCCCCGCTTGCTGGCCATGACCGCCGGTTAGCCTGTCCGGGTGACCTCACCCGCCGGACCGGCCCGCCTGGTGCTGGCGTCGGGATCGGCCGGGCGGCTCCGCCTGCTCCAGGGAGCGGGGATCGATCCCGAGGTGATGGTCAGCGGCGTGGACGAGACCACCGGCGACGGCCTGGACACCGCCGCCGCGGTCGTCCTGCTGGCCGAGCGCAAGGCCGCGGCCGTGGCCGCACGTCGCCCGGACGCGCTCGTCCTGGGCTGCGACTCGATGCTGGATCTCGACCACCGCGCGATCGGCAAGCCGGCCTCGGCCGGGGAGGCGGCGCGGCTGTGGCGGCGCATGTCCGGCCGGGAGGGCACGCTGTGCACCGGCCACTGCCTGATCGAGCCCGCCGGCGCCCGCCGGATCCGGGAGGTGGCCCGCACGGTGGTGCGGTTCGGCGCGCCGACCGAGGCCGAGATCGCCGCCTACGTGGCCAGCGGCGAGCCGTTGGCCCTGGCCGGCGGGTTCAGCATCGACGGGCTGGCGGCTCCGTTCGTGGAGAGCATCGACGGCGACCCGGGCAACGTCATCGGGCTGTCGCTGCCGCTGCTGCGCCGGATGCTGGCCGGCCTGGGGCTGGCCATCACCGACCTGTGGCGCTAGGTCGGCTCAAAGATCGGCAGCGTAGCGGGCGACCGCTTCCTCGTCCCACTCCAGGCCGTTTCCGGGCACGTCGGGCAGGTGCAGGTGGCCCGCGCGGACCTCGAACGGGCGGGCCAGCACCGGGTGGGCCCAGTCCTGCCATTCCAGCCAGTGCCGGGTCGGCGTGACCCGCAGCAGGTGCCCGGATACCTCCGGGTACAGGTGGGAGGACATGGGGACGCCGGACACGTCGGCGATCGCCGCGGCCCGCAGCCATCCGGTCACCCCGCCGATCCGCATCAGGTCCGGCATGACCAGGTCGCAGGCCTGCGCCCGGATGGCGTCATGCAGGGCGCGCGGGCCGTAGAAGTTCTCCCCGAGCATGATCGGCGTGGCGATGTCCCGGGCGAGCCGGGCGTGCCCGTCCAGGTCGTCGTAGCGCAGCGGCTCCTCGATCCAGGCCAGGCCCTCGTCGTCCAGGGCCCGGCAGCGCTGCAGCGCCTCGGCCAGGTCCAGGCCCTGGTTGTAGTCGGCGACCAGCGTCACCTCGTCGCCGACCGCGTCCCTGACCCGGCGGACCGCGGCGAGGTCGTCGGCCGCCGAGGCCCGCCCGACCCGCACCTTCAGCGCGGTGAACCCCCCCTCGGCGAGCAATTCGAGCGCCTCGTCCCCGGCCGCGGCGGGCGGGATGAGCCCGAGCCCGTTGCTGTTGTAGGCCGGCACCGGCTGCAGCGTCCCGCCGAGCATCCGGGCCAGGGGCAGCCCGGCCGCCTTGGCCAGCGCGTCCCACAGCGCGACGTCGAGCCCGGCCACCGCGGCCAGCGCCAGGCCCTGGTAACCGGCCAGGCCGAGCCAGCCCCTGGCGTCCTGGAAGGCCTGGCCCGGAGCGGCCGGCCGGCCGCGCAGCCCGGCACCGAGGTCACGCACCGCCGCGAGCAGCGCCGCGGTCGCGGCGGTCAGGTACGGCGCCAGGTAACCGCGCCCGACATCACCCTGATCGGTGCGGACATCGATGAGCACCAGGGGCCAGCGGGAGAAGTCCCCGACGCGCGTGGCCAGCGGCCGGCGCAGCGGCACCACCACGGCCCGCACGTCCACATCGCGCACCGACGGCCCGCGGCCCGCCTCGGCCATGCGGCTACAGGCCCTGCCTGCCCAGCCAGGCCAGGCACTGGTCGGCCACGCCCCGCCAGCCGTGGTCGACGGTCAGGGAGTGGCCCCTGTCGGCGAACTCCGTGAGCTCGGTGACCGCCGAGGAGTGCCGGTACTGCTTCAGGGTGGACTTGGTGATGGCCTCGGGGACCGTGTGGTCCTGGCCGCCCATGATCAGCAGCAGCGGCCCGCGATCGTCGTTCTTCGTGTTGACCTTGGCCGGGGAGTGCAGCGAGAAGTTCGCGTCGGCCGCCTCGAACAGCGGCTTGCCCGGGGCGGGGATCGCCCACCGCTCGTAGAGCTCGTTGGACTCGTCCTCCGGCAGCGCGTTGCCGAAGCTGTAACGGAACTGCTCGGCGGTGAGCGAGACCGCACGGTGCCGGTTGGCCGGATTCTTGAACACCGGCAGGGTCGAGCGCAGCGAGGACAGGGGGAGCGGCAGCACCCCCTTGATCGATGCCGCGTCGATGGCGATCCCGGCCGCCCCGTAGTCGAGGCCGAGCAGCTTCTCGGTGATCATCCCGCCGAAGGAGTGCCCGATCAGGACGGGCTTGGCGTCCAGCGAGTCGATGATCCTCGCGTAGTGGTCGGTGACGTCGTCGATGCCGTGATCGGCGATGCTGTGCGGGTCGGCCCGGGCGGCGGAGACCGTGTCGGCCACGCCGGGCCAGCCGGGCGCGGTGGCCTCGTAGCCGGCCTCGGTGAACAGCGCGAGCCACGGCTCCCACGACGTCGGGTGCAGCCAGAGCCCGTGGATGAAGATCACAGGAGGCTTGGTGCCGGTCATGTTCCTAGCCTTCCCCGAAACCGGCTGCGGCCACTCCGGGCCCCGGCGCCTATGGTGGCCTTATGCCGGATCGCCACAGATCGGCCGAGCGCGCGGCCGCCACCCCGGCGGCCAGCCCCGCCGACGCCGGCGGCCTTCGGTTCGCCAGCGCGCGGGGGCGCTGGGTGCTGCTCGCCACCGTGCTCGGGTCGGCGATGGCCTCGATCGACGCGACGGTGGTGGGCATCGCGCTCCCGGCCATCGGGCACAACTTCCACGCCAGCCTGTCCACGCTGCAGTGGGTGGTGACCGCCTACACCCTGACGCTGGCCGGCCTGCTGCTGTTGTCCGGGGGGCTGGGCGACCGGTACGGACGCAAGAGGATTTTCCTGGCCGGCGTGGCCTGGTTCGCCGTGGCCTCGTTCATCTGCGGCGTCGCGCCGGACGCCCCGGTGCTGATCGGGGCGCGAGCGGTGCAGGGCGTCGGCGCGGCGCTGCTCACGCCCGGCAGCCTGGCCATCCTGCAGGGGTCGTTCAGGGAGCAGGACCGCAGCCGCGCCATCGGGGCCTGGACCGGCTACGCCGGCATCGGCACCGCCATCGGCCCGTTCCTCGGCGGATGGCTGATCGCCGTGGTGTCCTGGCGCCTGATCTTCTTCATCAACCTGCCGCTGGCCGCCCTGGTCCTGGCCGTGAGCCTGCGGCATGTCCCCGAGTCGCGCGACCCGGAGGAGACCGGGCGGCTCGACATCGTCGGGGGCGCGCTGGTGACCCTCGGCCTGATCGGGCTCACCTACGGGCTCATCAACGGGCCTTCGGTCGGCTGGACCGCGCCGGTCTCGCTGAGCATGCTGCTGGCGGGCGTGGCGCTGCTGATCGCGTTCGTGTTCTGGGAGCACCGCGCGCCCATGCCGTTGCTGCCGCTCAGCCTGTTCTCATCGGCCCAGTTCAGCTCCGCGAACGTGGTGACCTTCGCCGTCTACGCCGCGCTGGGCGGCACGCTGTTCCTGCTGCCGATCCAGCTCGAGCAGGTATCCGGTTACACGGCGCTGGAAGCGGGCATCTCGCTGCTCCCGGTGACGTTCATCATGCTTCTGCTGTCCGCGCGCTCCGGGGCCCTGGCCACGCGGATAGGGCCCCGGCTGCAGATGAGCGTCGGGCCCGTGGTCATCGGGGCCGGGCTCTTCCTCTTCGGCCGGGTCGGTTCCTCGGGGAACTACCTCAGCGAGGTGCTTCCTGCGGTCCTGGTCTTCGGGTTCGGCCTGGCCATCAACGTGGCCCCGCTGACCTCGACCGTGCTGGCCGCCGCTCCCGCCGAGCGGGCCGGCACCGCGTCCGCGGTCAACAACGACGTCGCCCGGGCCGCCGGGCTGCTCGCGGTGGCGATCCTCCCGGCCGCGGCCGGCCTCACCGGCACCTCGTACCTGCATCCGGCGCAGTTCTCGGCCGGCTTCCACCGGGCCTCGTTCATCTCGGCCGGCCTGTGCGTGCTCGCGGGCCTCCTGGCCGCGGCCACCATACGCAACCCGCGCCGGGCCAAGGCGGCGGAGGGGGCAAAGGAGGAGGCAGGCCAGTTCCACTGCGGCCTGGACGCGCCGCCGCAGCCGTCCCTGCCGGCACCCGCACACGCAGCAACCGGGCAATAACCCGCCACGTCTCGTAAAAGGGTTTTATCCCGTCTGAGGGGCTCACCCCATTCGCCGGGGCGGGCGCCTGTTTGCTCGGTGACCCTAGCCAGATGGTGGATGTGCGCGCCGCCGGACAGGGCGCACGCTGGGGGTTTGCCGCAGGAACGGGGGAAGCTCCGGCATGGTAGGTAGTTTCTGGGCGCCCATTGTCATCCCGATTGTCGCCTCGCTCGCCCTTTTCGCCTGGCTGGGCTCGGTCTACTACGCCG
>JASIJN010000040.1 GCA_030050125.1 Streptosporangiaceae bacterium
AGTTCCCAGGCCCGGGTGGCCAGCGAGAAGTAGGCCCACGGGGCATCCGCCGGGGTGAGGACCACCGAGTAGTAGAACGACCCCAGAACGATGGCGGCCAGGAGCAGGCCGAGCAGCGCGTCGCGGTGGCGCCGGCCGAGGTACACGACGAGCACGATCAGGATCGGCCAGCACAGGTAGAACTGTTCCTCGACCGCCAGCGACCAGAAGTGCTGCAGCGGGGATGGCGCACTTCCCTCGTTGAGATACTGGGTGCCTTCCACGGCGAGCCGGTAGTTGAGGCCGTAGAACGTGGTGAAGATCCCGTCGACGGCGATGGGGCGCACCGACAGGGGCGGGGCCCACAGGCGAGCAGCCACCACGGTCGCCGCCACGACCGTCATCGCCGCGGGCAGCAGCCGGCGAATCCGGCGGGTGTAGAAGGTGGGCAGCGCCCTGATGCCGTGCTCGCCGACGGACTCCAGCAGCAAACGCGTGATCAGGAAACCGGAGATCACGAAGAACACGTCGACGCCGACGTACCCGCCGTTCACGCCGAGCAGATCGGCGTGGTAAAGCACCACGGAGAGCACGGCGACAGCACGCAAACCCTCGATGTCCGGCCGGAACTTGGCCGGCTTGGGCCGCTGCCCGGGAGCGGGCCGGCCTGACGGGACACCCTCGGATCGCCGCAGGGTGCTGGTCATGGGCCGGCCGTCCTCCTGACGTGCTCTATCGTTCAATACACATCACACATCCGTCGGGTCGGCGAGCGCGCCGTCGGTGTCCTCGGAGCCGGGCGTCTCCTCGGGGTCGGCGAGCAGGGAGCGGTGGAACTGGTCGAGGTCGATCTCGGCGCCGAGCCGGATGCTCTCCTGTGCCGCGAACACGCTCAGCGTGGCCAGCGACGAGCCCTCCCAGGACAGCAGGTGGTTGGGCTCGCCCTTGACCGCGCGGACGAACTGCTCCAGCTCCTCCTTGTGACCCATGGACTTGTGCAGGCCGCTGCCCTTGCTGCGGGGTTTGCCCGCGCCGTACTCGGTCAGCTTGCCGAAGTCGTCCAGGATCGCCACCTGGCCCCGGGCGAACACCGACAGCCGCTCGCGCGGGAACCCTGGCACCCCGGATTCGTTGAACGTCACCGTGGCCGCGGCCCCGTCGTAGTGCAGGGTCAACGAGAAGTTGCACAGCGTGCGGAGGTCGTCAGGGAGCTTGCCCAGGGCCCGGGCGGTCACCGACACCGGGCGCTTGCCGATGAGCAGGTTGCAGAGGTCGATGAAGTGCTCGCCCTCGCTGACCAGCCGGCCGCCGCCGTCCACCGGGTCGAGGCTCCAGTGGTCGGCGGGCAGCGTCGGGTTGGCGATCATGTACTCGACGTAGTCGACCGGGGCCTTCATCGACGTGCGCAGCTCGTCCACGAGCGGCGAGTAGCGCCGGTTGAGGCCCAGCGTGACCAGCGTCGGCTGCTTGTCCATCAGCCGGAGCAGCTCGCCGAAGTCGTCCAGCCTGGTGACCATCGGCTTCTCGATGAACACCGCCTTGCCCGCCGCGATCGCCGCCCGGACGTGCTCATAGTGGTCCGGCTGGTTCGAGCAGATCATCACCGCGTCGGTGCCCTCGTCGGCGAGCAGGTCGCCGACGTCGGTCGTGATCATGGTGGCGCCGAGGCTCTTGGCCGAGACCGAGGCGTTCCGCCCGGTCGCCGACGCGATGCCACGGATCTCGACGTCCTTGATGGACTTGAGGTTGGGCAGGTGCATGCCGAGGACGTGGTTGCCGAACCCGATCAGCGAGACCCCGACCTTGCCGTCCCGCTTCGGCCGCGGGTTGATCTGCACGGTCCGGCTGCGGTCCGGGTCGGACCCGTAGGAGATCAGCGCGGCCACCCCGGGCAGCGTGTGCTCTCGGATCGCGTCGAACGGCTCCTGAGCCCGCTCGATCGGGTACACCCCGGCGATCAGCGGCTCCGGGTTGACCGCCCCGATGGCGAGGAGCCGGATGAACTCCTCGAGGTTGCGCTTCTCCGTCCAGCGGACGTAGCCGAACGGGTAGTCGACCCGGCCCTTCTCATAGCCGGTGTGGTAGCTGCCGGGGCCGTAGGCGCGCGAGTAGCGCAGGTCGATCTCGCGGTACAGGAAGTTCTTGGGGTGAATGTCCAGCTTGACGTAGCCGACGATGATCACGCGGCCCTGCCGCCGGGTGATCTCCATCGCCGAGTTGATGATCTCCGCCGAGTCCGAGCTGGCGCAGATCACCGTGGCATCGACGCCGTTCTTGCCGGTGAAGTCGTTGATGCGCCGCTTCCAGTCCGGCTCGGACGGGTTGACCACCAGGGCGGCGCCCGCCGCCGTGGCCAGCTCGTTGGCCTTGGGGTTGATGTCGATCCCGACCACCACGCAGCCGGCCGCCTTCGCGATGCTGGCGCAGAGCTGGCCGACCAGGCCCAGGCCGTAGACGGCGACGACCTCGCCGAACTTCAGGTCGGCGCGCCGCAGCGACTGCATGGCGATGCCGCCGACGGTGACGAAGGCCGCGTGCCGCAGGTCGACGCCGTCGGGCACCGGGACCACGTGGTTGATCGAGGGCGCGGCCACCTCGGCGTGGCCGCTGGCCGCGTAGGCCACGTGCTGGCCGATCTCCAGCCCCTCCACGCGGTCGCCGATGGCCAGCACCGTGCCCGCGCCGCTGTAGCCGATCTCCCGCGGGGTGACCATCTCGTGCCAGACCCGCCGGGCGGTCTGGCTGGGCCCGGTGGCCAGGATGGTCTGCTTGACCACGTTGCGCATCCAGGGGTCCTGGATCGTCTGGCGCACGAGCTCGGCAGGCGTCTTGGCCAGGGTCCCCATCTCGGTGCCCGAGCTGATCAGCGAGTAATGGCTCTGCACCAGGACCTGGTCCGGTCCCGTATGAGGAACGGGCAGGTCGGCGACCAGCACCCGTCCGCGCCGATCGATCACCCTGCGGAACACCTGCTTCATCCCGACCTCGACCTGCCTTCATTCGTGTTTCCCGGCCGCATATCCGCGTTGCCCGGATCGCATATCTAACGCCACGGCGGCCCAATTTGCCGGTGCGCCACGCTACCAGAGTCATTCCGCCATGCGGACCGCTGAGGTCGGCGGCCGCAGGCAAACCGGGCTGTTGGCAAAACGCCCGGCCGCCTGCTGCTAACCTTTACCGGTACTTCAAGCCCTTTAGCCCACTGGACGTCTGCACCAGGCCCGGGCCCGCTCCACCCGTTCTGGGTTGCCGAGCGCCAGCAGATCCGAGGTTATCTCCGCCATGACACAAGACCGAGCCACCGCCCAGCGCGCGGCCGGGACCTATCTGGACGTGCTCGACCGGGTGCTGCAGACGGCCCGCTCGGTGAACTACGAGGGGTACTCCAAGCACGACGGGCTGAACTCGCCCCTGCTGGCCTTCCTGGCCGACGGCTCGCGGCTGACCCGGCTCGGCGCCATCCAGGTGGTGACCCGCAGCCCGGTCGACATCCGGCCGCTGCTGGGCGTGCGCAAGGCCAGGAACGCCAAGGGCCTCTCGCTGTTCGTCAGGGCGCTCCTCGCCCGGCACCGGATGACCGGGTCGGCCGACGACGCCGCCGAGGCGCGCGGCCTGCTGGACTGGCTCATCGACCACCCGGCCCAGGGATTCGACGGCCTGTGCTGGGGGTACCCGTACCCCTGGCAGGACGTCGGGTTCTTCGCCCCGCGCGACTTCCCGAACCGGGTGGTCACGGCGCACGTCGGCCAGGCCCTGGTCGACGGGTACGAGACGCTGCAGGACGAGCGCTACCTCGACGCCGCGAACCGGGCCGTCTGGTTCCTGCTGCAGGCACCGAAGACCCTGTTCGAGGACGCCGGCCGGCGCTGCGTCAGCTACGTCCCGGACGAGAAGATCGACTGGATCGTCATGGACGTCTCGGTCCTGGCCGGGGCCATGGCCGCCCGGGTGGGCGCGCTCACCGGCGACGGCGACCTGATCCGGGAGGGCGGCAGGCTGGTCAGGTACGTGGTCTCCAAGCAGACCGACGAGGGCGCCTGGTTCTACGCCGACCCCCCGTCGGCCAGCCACATCACCCACGACAACTACCACACCGGCTTCATACTCGACGCGATACAGCAGTACGGGCTTTCGGCCGGCAGCGACGAGTTCGACGCCGCCTACCGCACGGGCATCGATTTCTACGAGCGGCGGCTGTTCGAGCCGGACGGCGCGGCCAGGTTCATGAGCGACCGCCTGTACCCGATCGACATCCACGGGTGCGCCCAGGGGATCATCACGTTCTCGCTGCAGCAGCGGCACCTGGGCACCGGGGCGGCGACCGCCCGGCGGGTGCTGGACTGGACCCTCGCCAACATGTGGGACCCGGGCAGCGGCTGGTTCTACTACCAGCGGCGTCGGCGATACCGGACCCGCATCAGGGAGCTGCGCTGGTGCCAGGGCTGGATGTCCCGGGCACTGTCCTGCTACCTGGAGAATTGCGACGAGAGGTCAACACCGTGAAGGGATTCCCAGGGCGCGAGCTGTCGCTCGACCCCGGCCGCAGCAAGTTCGAGCGGATGTACGCCAACCTGCTCGGCGCGCCGGCCAACGGGCTGCGGATCCGGCTGCGCCGGGTGCTGCCCGCCACCGCCGGCTCGTACGCGAAGATCCTTGACGCCGGCTGCGGCTCGGGTGTGTTCAGCTACGAGCTGGCCAAGCGGCACCCGCAGGCGCAGGTCACCGGGGTCGAGCTCGAGCCCGACCTGGTCGCCCGGGCCAACGAGATCGCCAAGCGGGCGGGCCTGCGCAACCTGCACTTCGAGCAGGGCGACGTCACGAAGCTGGACTACGAAGACGAATTCGACCTGGTGGTGAGCGTCGACAACTTCGAGCACGTCGAGGACGACGTCGCGGCCATGCGCACCCTGCTGCACGCGCTGCGCCCCGGCGGCCGGCTGGTGGCCCACGTGCCCGGCTACGAGCGGCGCTGGCTCCTGCTGCGGCGCCGGGTCAACTTCGACGTACCCGGGCACGTCCGCCCCGGGTACCGGGCCGAGGACCTCGTGCGCAAGCTCGGCGAGGCCGGCTTCGACGTCACCGCCCACCAGTACACCTACGGCCCGCTCGAGACGCTGACCAACAACATCTCCTACCTGATCACCGGGGCCGACCAGCGCCGCAAGCTGCAGTACGCGGCGGTGTTCCCCGTGCTGCTGGCCGTCTCCTACCTGGGCCAGTTCTCCCGGCCCCGGTGGGGCGCGGGAGTCCTGGCCGTGGCCCGCCGCCCGGTCGGCTGATCCCATGCGGGTCCTCATCGACATCCTGCATCCGGCGCACGTCCATTTTTTCCGGAACTTTTACTCGGAGATGGAAAGCCGCGGGCATCAGGTTTGCATGACCGCCCGGGATAAGGACCGCTCGGTCGAGTTGCTGCGCGCATTCGATCTTCCGTACCAGCAAATCTCCTCGCAGAAGAGCGGGGCCGGGCTCGCGGTCGAGATGGCCCAGCGCACGCCCCGCCTCATGAAGATCATGCGCTCGTTCCGGCCGGATGTCATGACCGGGATCATGGGCCCGTCGATCGCGCTGGCCGGGGTGCTGCGGCTGCCGCGGGTCCCGGCGGTGGTGTTCTACGACACCGAATTCGCGGTGCAGACCAACCGGATCGTGTACCCGCTCGCCTACAGCGTGTGCACCCCGGACTGCTACCAGGGCAGGGTCCCCGGCCGCCATCCGGTCTACGCCGGCTATCACGAGCTTGCCTACCTGCATCCCCGTCGCTTCCAGCCGGACCCCGCCGTGCTGGCCGAGTTCGGGATCAGCCCCGGCGAGGCGTACTCGATCGTTCGCTTCGTGTCCTGGCAGGCCGTGCACGACCGCAAGGAACGCGGCCTGACGGTGAAGCAGAAGCGCCACCTGGTCGAGGTGCTGCAGCGCGGCGGCCGGGTGCTGGTCTCGTCCGAGGGACCGCCCTCGCCCGAGCTCGCCGACCTGGCCCTGCGCGGGCCGGTGGAGAAGATCCACCATCTGCTCGCCCACGCCCGGCTGGTGGTCGGCGAGTCGGCCACCATGTCATCCGAGGCCGCGGTGCTCGGGGTGCCCGCGGTGTTCATCGCGACCACCGGCCGCGGCTACACCGACGACGAGGAGCGACGTTACGGCCTGGTCCGGCACTTCACCGAGGACCAGTACGACATGGCGCTGCCGGTGATCGAGGAGATCCTGGCCGCGCCCCGCGCCACCTGGGCGGCCGCCCGGCAGCGGCTTCTGGACGAGAAGATCGACGTGACCGGCTGGATGGTCGACTACTTTGAGAGCACCTTCGCGGCTCAGGGCAGGGGAGGGTAACCCGGATGTGCGGGATAGCGGGTACGGCCGGCTTCGGTGACGAGGAACTGGTCCGCGCCATGGCCGACACGATCGCCCACCGGGGCCCGGACGGCGAGGGCTTCTACGACGGCGACGGGATCCACCTGGCCAACCGCCGCCTGGCCATCCAGGACGTGCCGGGCGGGACGCAGCCGATGGCCAACGAGGACGGCTCGGTCATCGTCGTGTACAACGGCGAGATCTACAACTACCCCGAGCTTCGCGAGCTGGTCCTGGCCCGGGGCCACCGGCTGACCACCCACTGCGACACCGAGGTCCTGCCGCACCTTTACGAGGACGAGGGGATCGCGTTCGCGGCCAGGCTCAACGGGATCTTCGCGTTCGCGCTGCTCGACCGCTCCCGCCAGACGCTGCTGCTGGGCCGTGACCCGCTCGGCGTCAAGCCGCTGGTGTACACGATCCGCGACGGCAAGCTGGCGTTCGGGTCCGAGGCCAAGGCCGTCCTGGCCAGCGGCCTGGTCAGTCCCGAGATCGACGAGGCGAGCCTGCACCTGTCGATGAACGTCCGCTACATCCCCGGCGACCGGACGTTCTTCGCCGGCATCAGGCGCCTGCCGCCCGGGCACGTGCTGGAATTCACCGGCGGCCGGTCCCGGCTGCATCAGTACGCCGGCATCGACTGGACCCCGGACCCGTCACGCAGCAAGGACGAGTGGCTCGAGGGGATCCGCCACCATTACGCCGAGGCGGTCAAGCGCCAGCTCATCTCCGACATCCCGGTCGGCGTCTCGCTGTCCGGCGGCATCGACTCGAGCTCGATCGTCGCCATGCTCCGGCGCACCAGCAGCGGGCCCATCCGGACCTTCAGCCTCGGCTTCAACGAGCCCACCGACGAGACCGGCGACGCCAGGTTCGTGGCGCAGACCTACGGCACCGAGCACCAGGAGGTGGTGCTGCGCGAGCCCGCCCTGGCGCACCTGGCCGACGCGATCCGGCACACCGAGGAGCCCAAGGTCAACTCGCTGCAGCTGTACCTGCTGCACCGGTTCATCGGCCAGCACGTGCACGTGGTGCTGTCCGGCCTCGGCGGCGACGAGCTGTTCGCCGGCTACGACTTCTACGGCTACATGCTGCGGGCCGCCCGGCTCAGGCAGGGGGCGGCCGGCACCGCCGTGCG
>JASIJN010000323.1 GCA_030050125.1 Streptosporangiaceae bacterium
TCCGGGCCGGACGCGAGCGCCCAGGCGCTCGGTCCCGGGGGCGCGGGCCAGGCCAGCCCGGGCTCGATAGGCCCGATCGGCAGCTACGGCGGCGGGCCGCTGGGCCCCGAGGACGGCGCGCCAGGGGGTTCCGACACAGGTCCGCCGGCGGGCGGGCTTCATTGAGCGACCAGGCCAGTCCGACCGATCAGAACGACGCCGGCCGGATGGACCTGGGCCGGATCGAACGCGCGGTGCGGGAGATCCTGCTGGCCGTGGGCGAGGACCCGGACCGGGAAGGCCTGCTCGACACGCCCGCGCGGGTGGCCAGGTCCTACGCCGAGCAGTTCGCCGGGCTGCGGCAGCAGCCCGAGGACGTGCTCACCACGATCTTCGACGTCGGGCACGACGAGATGGTCCTGGTTCGCGACATCGAGATGTACAGCACCTGCGAGCATCACCTGACGCCCTTCTTCGGGCTGGCCCACGTCAGCTACATACCGAACGAAAAGGGGCAGATCACCGGGCTGTCCAAGCTGGCCAGGCTGGTCGACGTGTATGCGAGGCGGCCTCAGGTGCAAGAACGGATGACGAGCCAGATTGCCGACGCGCTGATGAACGTACTCGAGCCGCGTGGCGTTATGGTGGTGATAGAGGCCGAGCATCTGTGCATGTCGATGCGCGGGGTGCGTAAGCCTGGAGCCAAGACCGTGACGTCCGCGGTACGCGGGATCTTCCTCGACTCCGACCGGACCCGAGCCGAAGCGATGAGCCTGGTCCTGGGACATCGCTGAACATCTTCTTGACCGGAACCAGACGGGCCCTTGGAGCGTCTGAGAGATGGCTGAAAGGCACCTTAGACTTATGGCTGCGACTGCGTTATCGCCCGCCCGGGCGGCGATGCAGGCCGCCTGCGGAGAGGCTGGCTACCGTGTTCAGGGGTTTGCCCGCATCGCCCCGAGGCGATGACTACTCTGGTGCCCCGTGATCCGGGGCACGATCACCATGTCCAAGATGACTGACAGCAGCGGGTCAGAGCCTACGGAACTCGTCATGGACGGTGCAGTGCAGGGCGCAGAGGCAAGGGCCGCCCGCCAGCACGGCGCCGCGGAGCAGCCATCGACTGCGCAGCAGTCATCGACCGCGGCGGCGCCAGCCGGCGGGCAGGCAGGCCGGCCGCCGGACCGCAGGCACCAACGACGCTGGGTGCCGTTCACCGCCAGCCTGCTCACGTTCCTGCTCGGCCTGGCTTACATCATCGAGGGCTTCCGGACCCGGGTCCTGTACAGCCACCTCAAGCACCCGCTGCACAAGCTGACCGAGATCGCGCCAGGCCTGCTGTCGATCGTGCCCCGCGTCGCCGACGTCATCATCGGCCTGATGCTGCTCATGCTCTCGCACGCCCTGCGCCGGCGGAAGCGGCGCGCGTGGGAAGCCGTGATGCTGCTGCTGGGTGTCAGCGTGCTGCTGCACGCGATCCAGCCCGGGCGGCGCCTCATCGTCCCCCTGGCCATCACCCTGGTGGTCGTCGGCGTCCTGTGGTTCTACCGCAAGGAGTTCTACGCGATCGGGGACCCGCGCACCAGGTGGCGCGCGGTGTGGGCGCTCATCGGCCTGGCTGTCGCCGACGTGCTCATCGGCTTCATCTACATCGAGCTCAGCCACGGCCTGGTGGCCGACTACTCGCTGGCCCAGCGGCTGCAGTCCGTGGTCTACAGCATCATCGGCTTCAACGGGCCGGTGCACTTCATCTCGGAGACCCGCGGCGACGTCTTCTCGTTCCTTATGGGCGGGCTCGGGCTGTTCACCCTGATCGTCGTGGGTTACCTGTTCCTGCGCCCGGCACGCGGCGACGGCAGGCTGAGCCAGCCGGACTCGGCCCGGATCAGGGAGCTGCTCGACAGGTACGGGGAGCGGGACTCGCTCGGCTATTTCGCGCTGCGGACCGACAAGAGCATCATCTGGTCGCCAACCGGCAAGGCGTGCATCGGCTACCGGGCGCTGTCCGGGGTCATGCTGGCCAGCGGCGATCCGATCGGTGATCCCGAGGCCTGGCCCGGGGCGATCAACGAGTTCCTTGACGAGGCGGCCCGGCACGCCTGGGTGCCGGCGGTGCTCGGCTGCAGCGAGCTCGGCGCCAAGACCTGGTGCCGCGAGGGCAGCCTGACCGCGCTGGAGCTCGGGGACGAGGCCATCGTCGAAGTGGCCGACTTCAGCCTGCAGGGCCGGTCCATGAAGAACGTCCGGCAGATGGTGACCAGGGTCGGCCGGCACGGCTACGTGGCCGAGGTCCGCCGGGTCGGCGACGTCTCGCGGCCGGAGATCGACCGGCTGAACAGCCAGGCCGACTCCTGGCGCGGCAGCCCGACCGAGCGCGGCTTCTCGATGGCGCTCGGCCGCGTCGGGGCCTGCGGCGACGAGAATTGCGTGATCGCCACGGCCACCGAGGACGGCGTGCTGAGGGCGATCCTGCACTTCGTGCCGTGGGGGCACGACGGGCTGTCGCTCGACCTGATGCGCCGGGACCGGGCGGCCCAGCCGGGCCTGAACGACTTCCTCATCGTCGAGACCATCAAGAAGGCACACGACCTCGGGGTCAAGCGCATTTCGCTCAACTTCGCCATGTTCCGCGCCGCGCTCGAGCGCGGTGAGCGGATCGGCGCCGGGCCGGTGCTGCGGGCCTGGCGCGGCATCCTCGTGTTCCTGTCCCGGTGGTTCCAGATCGAGTCGCTGTACAAGTTCAACGCGAAGTTCTGCCCCGAATGGGAGCCGAGGTTCTTCGTCTACACCGGCACCAGGGACATCCCGAGGATCGGCGTGGCCGCGCTCGAGGCCGAGGCCTTCCTGGTCTGGCCCACCGTGGAGGTGCGCCGGATAGCCCGCCGGGCGGCCCGCAAGCTCGGGCTCGGCAAGGTCAGGCGGCAGCTGCGGGCCGTACGCCGGCGGAGCGGCGCCGCCGCCTAGACCGTAGATTGACCCGTATGACCGGTGAGGCGGGCCCCGCGACCGTGCCCGGGCCACCATGGCCGTCGGGGCTGCCCCGGCCAGGCAGGTGCCTGGTCATGGGCGTGGTCAACGTGACCCCGGACTCCTTCTCCGACGGCGGCGCGTGGCTCGAGCCTGCCGCGGCGGTCTCCCATGGCCTGCGCCTGGCGGCCGAGGGCGCGGACATCGTCGACGTCGGCGGCGAGTCCACCCGCCCGGGGGCCGGCCGGGTGGACGAGGGGGAGGAGTTGCGCAGGATAGGCCCGGTCGTCTCCGGTCTGGCCGCGGCCGGGGTCATGGTCAGCATCGACACCATGCGTACCGCGGTGGCCGCCCACGCGATCGGCGCCGGGGCCCGGCTGGTCAACGACATCAGCGGCGGGCTGGCCGACCCGGGGCTGCCCCGGCTCGCGGCCGAGGCACGCGTGCCCTACGTGGTCGCGCACTGGCGCGGCTTCAGCAGCGACATGTACGCCCGGGCGGTGTACGACGACGTCGTGCACGAGGTCCGCGACGAGCTCGCCCAGCGGGTGGACGCGGCCGTCGCGGCCGGCGTCGACCCGTCGATGATCATTGTCGATCCCGGAATCGGCTTCGCCAAGCTGGCCGGGCACAACTGGACCCTGCTGGCCCGGCTGGAGGAGGTGTCCCGCCTCGGCGGCCGCCGGTTCCCCGTGCTGGTCGGCGCGTCGCGCAAGAGCTTCCTCGGCCGGCTGCTGGCCGGCGCCGACGGCGAGCCGCGCCCCGTCGGCGAGCGCGACGATGCCACGGTGGCCGTGACGGCCCTGGCCGCGACGGCCGGGGCCTGGTGTGTCCGGGTGCATGAGGTCCCGGCGAACGCCGACGCGGTCCGGGTGGCGGCCCGGTGGCATGAAGCCCTCCCGGTCACGTCGCCGGGACCGGACCGGGACGCCGGCCAGGCGGCGGACTACGCGCGGGGCCCGTCATGACCCCGGACCGGATCTCGCTGCTCGGACTGCGGGCCTTCGGCCGCCACGGCGTGCTCGAGCATGAGCGCCGCGACGGTCAGGAGTTCGTGGTGGATGCCGTGCTGTGGGTGGACACCCGGCCTGCCGCGGCCGCCGACGACCTCGCGCTGACCGTCGACTACGCGGCGGTCGCGGGCCGCCTTGCCGCGGTCGTCTCCGGCGAGCCGGTGGCGCTGATCGAGACGCTGGCCGACCGCCTGGCCACGGCCTGCCTGGCCATGGCACAGCAGGTGCGCGAGGTGGAGATCACCGTGCACAAGCCGCATGCCCCGCTGGTCCAGTCGTTCGGGGACGTGACCGTCACGATCCGCCGGGGCCGCGGGTGACGCCTCGCGTCGCTGTGGTGCTCGCCCTCGGCAGCAACCTCGGCGACCGGCTGGCCAACCTGCAGGGCGGGGTCGACGCGCTGTGCGCCGAGCCCGGCCTGGACGACGTCGCGGTGTCGCCGGTCTACCAGACGGCGCCGGTCGGAGGCCCGGAACAGCCGGACTACCTGAACGCCGTGCTGACCGCGTCGACATCGCTGCCGGCCCGGACCGTGCTCGACCGCGCGCGCGCGGCCGAGGCCGCGCTGC
>JASIJN010000324.1 GCA_030050125.1 Streptosporangiaceae bacterium
GCAGCAGGCCAGGTGAGTACGCGTACCAGTTCGCCTTCTCGGCGATCGCCATGTTCAGGAAGAACAGCACGGAATCGGCGTTGACGGTCTCGCCGTTCGACCACTTCCAGCCCTTCATGGTGACGGTGACGGTCTTGCCGCCGTTGCTGTACACCGGAGGGTTGGCCGGCGACAGCGGGTAGTTGATCGCCACCGAGCTGTTGGTGTTGTTGCCGAACATGTACAGCGGCCGGTACATCAGCCACTGGAACTGCTCGTCGTCGTAGACGCTGGCGTTGGTGATTGCGTAGAAGGGGAAGATCCAGGTGTCGGTGGTGCCCGGCGGCAGCGCGAACGTCGCCGTCCCGCCCGAGACAGCGGCGCCGCTGCTCGACGGCGGGGGGGTGCTGCTGCTGGAACTGCAGCCGGCGGCGATCAACGCGACTGCGCCGACCGCGGCTACCGCCGCGAGGCGCAGCTTACGTCTCCACAGGTTCATATGCGCTCCTTCGTGATAGTGCGCGTGCGCGCACAATGCCGCACCGGTTCATGCTGAGGCGCTGAGATAACCCAGGCCCGTCCCGAGTTGTCCGCGCCCCCCCGATGCGGGCCGGCCCGGTTGGCGTCATGCGAGGCAGTTCGTGTCACCGCTCGCCGCCTCCCTTTCAAGCGCCATCCGGCGGCGTCCCGCGCCCCGGCATGCCCACGCGCCAGCGACACTTTGTCCCGGCTACGGTTCGCTCAGAGCGTAGTTTCACCAATGAGACAGTTTCTAGCCGAAAATGTCACAACTTCCTATCGATATCACCCCAGGCCAGCCCTTGTCCTATGGATCATCACACTGGCGTTACATCGGTATTGCCTGGTCATCACGAGCGGATCAAACCCAGTAATCGGGCATCAAGCTCAAAGTGGTGTATTCAGGGCGGCACCAAAACCTGATGCGCCGACCGCTAAGGGCGTGCGAGACTCCGCCGCGCAGACGGGACAAGATCGACCGCAGGCATGGCTCAAGATCGGCCGCGGGCACGGGAAGACCGCCCGGCACCGGGCCCGGCCGGCCGCGGTCAGCCGCCGATCGCGTGCGCGCCGCCGTCGACGTGCACGATCTCCCCGCTGGTGGCCGGGAACCAGTCCGACAGCAGCGCCACGCAACCGCGGGCGGTCGGCTCCGGATCGGACAGGTTCCAGCCGAGCGGGGCGCGCTTCTCCCACAGTCCCTGGAATTCGTCGAAGCCGGGGATGCTCTTGGCGGCCATGGTCCGCAGCGGCCCGGCCGACACCAGGTTCACCCGGATCCCCCGCGGGCCGAGGTCGCGGGCCAGGTAGCGGGCGCACGACTCCAGGCCGGCCTTGGCCACGCCCATCCAGTCGTAGCCAGGCCAGGCCAGGCGGGCGTCGAAGTCCAGCCCGACGACCGCGCCGCCGCCGCTCATCAGCGGCAGCGCCGCCACGGCCAGGGCCTTGAGCGAGTAGGTGGACGTATGCAGCGCCGCGGCGACATCCTCCCAGGGCGTATGCAGGAAGTTGCCGCCCAGCGCCGACTGCGGCGCGTTGCCGATGCTGTGCACCACGCCGTCCAGGCGGCCGGTGTGCTCGGACACCCGGTCGGCCAGCGACGCGAGCTGGCCGGGGTCGGTCACGTCAAGCTCGACGACGGGGGGCGGGTCGGGCAGCCGCTTGGCGATCCGCTGCACCAGGCTGAGCCGCCCGAACCCGGTGAGCACCACGGTGGCGCCCTCCTGCTGCGCGATCCGCGCCACATGGAACGCGATCGACGCGTCAGTGAGCACGCCGGTCACCAGCACCCGCTTGCCGTCCAGAATCCCCATTCGCGCTGCCTCTCCATCCCGCCGGCGACGTGCTCCGCGCCGGTCAGTGACCCATGCCCAGGCCGCCATCGACCGGGATCACGGCCCCGGTGATGTACCCGGCGTCGGCCGAGGCCAGGAACGCGACCGCCGCCGCGACCTCGTCGGCCGACGCGAGCCGGCCGAGCGGCACGCCGCTCAAGACCGCGGCCCGCCGTTCCTCCGGCAGCGCCGCGGTCATGTCGGTGTCCACGAACCCGGGCGCGACCACGTTCACGGTGATCGACCGGCTGCCCAGCTCGCGGGCCAGCGACCGGGCCAGCCCGACCAGGCCCGCCTTGGACGCGGCGTAGTTGGCCTGGCCTCCCGACCCGAGCAGGCCCACCACCGAGGAGATGAACACGATCCGGCCCCGGCGCATCCGGATCATGCCGCGGACCGCTCGCTTGGCCACCCGGTAGGCGCCGGTCAGGTTGGTGTCGATGACCGCGGCGAAGTCGTCCTCGCTCATCAGGGCGAGCAATTGGTCCCGGGTGATCCCGGCGTTGGCCACCAGAACCTCGACCGGCCCGTGCGCGGCCTCCGCCGCGGCGAACGCCTGGTCCACCGCCGCGCTGTCCCGCACATCGCAGCGGGCCACCGTCAGGCCCTCGATTGCCTCGCCGGAACGGGAGGTGATGGTGACCTTGTCGCCGCCGTCGGCCAGGCGCCGGGCGATGGCCAGCCCGATCCCCCGGTTCCCTCCGGTGACAAGGACGGATCGGCTCATTTCGGGGTCCCTCCGGGGTCTGGATCGCCGGACAGATGCACAGGATAGATTGGCGGGTGGTGGGGGACCATGCTGACCGGGCGATGCTGATCGACCCGGATTTCACCTCGTATCCGTTGCGGCGGCTGGCGGATGCCGCGCTGCAGCGCGCCGCCGAACTGGGGGCGCAGCACGCGGACTTCCGCGCGGAGCGTATCAGGAGCCAGCGGATCGCCTTGTCCGACGGGATCCTGGAGACCCTGTACGACGCCGACGACCTGGGCCTGGCCGTGCGGGTGGTGGTCCAGGGCACCTGGGGCTTCGCCTCGGCCGCCGACCTGACGGTGGACGCGGCGGCGCGGGCGGCCGCGAGGGCCGTCGACGTCGCCCGGGTGGCCGCCGCGGTCAACAGCGAGCGGATCGAGCTGGCCGCCGAGCCCGCGCACGGCGATGTGATCTGGGTTTCGGCCTACCAGGTGGACCCGTTCGGCGTCGGCGTCGCCGACAAGATCGCCCTGCTGGCGGGATGGAGTTCCGGGCTGCGGGCCCGCGCCGGGGTCGACCACGTCGACGCGTCCCTGCTGCAGGTCAAGGAGTGCAAGTTCTACTCCGACGACGCCACCACGGCGACCCAGCAGCGGGTCCGGCTGCACCCGGTGGTGACCGTGGTCGGCGTCCGGCCCGGCGGCAGGTTCGAGGCCATGCGCACCCTCGCCCCGGCCGTCGGCCGTGGCTACGAATTCCTGGCCGGGGCGGCCGCCGGGGGCTGGGACTTCGACGCCGAACTCGCCGAGCTGCCCGATCTGCTGGCCGCCAAGCTGGCCGCGCCCTCGGTGCGGGCCGGCCGGTATGACCTGGTCGTCGACCCCTCGAACCTGTGGCTGACGATCCACGAGTCGATCGGGCACGCGACCGAGCTTGACCGGGCGCTCGGCTACGAGGCCGCGTACGCCGGCACCTCCTTCGCCACCCCGGACCAGCTCGGCCGGCTGCAGTACGGCTCGCCGCTGATGCACGTGACCGGGGATCGCACGACCGAGCACGGCCTGGCCACGATCGGCTACGACGACGAGGGTGTCGCCGCGCAGTCCTGGGACCTGATCACCGGCGGGGTGCTGAGCGGGTTCCAGCTGGACCGGCGGATGGCGATGGCCCGCAGGAGGGAGCTGAGTGCCGCGCGCCGCAGGACCGGCGGCGCGCCCGACCGCGGCCGGTCAAACGGGTGCTCG
Source organism: Streptosporangiaceae bacterium (assembly GCA_030050125.1). Next base: position 3,768 of record JASIJN010000324.1, read on the forward strand.
TTCGCCGACTCCCCCGGCCATATGCCGATCCAGCGGATGCCCAACGTCTCGCTGCAGCCCGCCCCAGGCGGCCCGTCCACCGCCGGGCTGATCGCCGGCGTGACCGACGGGATCTACGTCGTCGGCGACAAGAGCTGGTCGATCGACATGCAGCGGTACAACTTCCAGTTCACCGGCCAGCGGTTCTTCAAGATCTCCGGCGGGCGGCTGGCCGGCCAGCTCCGCGACGTCGCCTACCAGGCCACGACCACCGACTTCTGGAACGCCGTCGAGGCGGTCGGCGGGCCGCAGACCTACGTGCTCGGCGGCGCCTTCAACTGCGGCAAGGGCCAGCCCGGCCAGGTCGCGCCGGTCAGCCACGGCTGCCCGGCGGTGCTGGTGCGGGACATCAGGGTTCTCAACCCGGCGCAGGAGGCGCGGGCGTGAGCGGCGGGAAGCGCTCGTGCCGCCGCTGAGGCGGGCACCGGACGGCACCGTGACCGCGCTGGCGCCCCAGGACGCCGTGGAGCGGGCGCTGCAGTCCGCGCGCTGCGACGACTGCGTGGTGATCGCCGAGGAGACATCGGAGGCGAACCTGCGCTGGGCCGGCAACACCCTCACCACCAACGGCGTCTCCGCCTCGCGAAATCTCACCGTGATCGCCATCCGCCGGGACGGGGCCGCGGCCCGGGTGGGCGCGGCGTCCCGGGCGGGCGTGACCGGCGATCAGCTCGCTCCCCTGGTGGCGGAGGCCGAGAAGGCGGCGTCCGAAAGCTCCCCGGCCGAGGACGCCCAGGACCTGCCCGGGCCCGGCGCGGGCTATGCGTTCGAGGCGGACACGCCGGCCTGGGACGATCCGCCGGCCAGCACCGAATTCGGCGTGCTGCGGGGCTTCGCCGGGGCGCTGGGCGACGCGTTCGACGTCGCGGCGGCCGGCGGCCGGCGTCTGTACGGGTTCGCCGAGCACACGATGACCTCGCAGTTCCTCGGCAGCTCCAGCGGGCTGCGGCTGCGTTACGACCAGCCGTCGGGCAAGGTCGAGCTGAACGCGAAGACGGCCGACCTGTCCCGCTCGGCGTGGGCGGGTGCCGGGACCCGTGACTTCACCGACGTCGACGTGGCCGGCCTGGAGGCCGGGCTGGCCCGCCAGCTGGGCTGGGCGGTGCGGGCGGCCGACCTGCCTGCCGGGCGCTACGAGACGCTGCTGCCCCCGGCGGCGGTGGCCGACCTGATGATCTATATGTACTGGACGGCCTCGGCCAGGGACGCGGTGGACGGCCGCACGGTGTTCAGCAGGCCGGGCGGCGGGACCAGGGCCGGTGACCGTCTGGCGAGCCTGCCGGTCACGCTGCGCAGCGCTCCGGGCGCGCCGGGCCTGCAGTGCGCGCCGTTCGTGATCGCGCACGCGTCGAGCCGGGAGTCCTCGGTCTTCGACAACGGGCTGCCGCTGGCCCCCACCGAGTGGGTCAGCGACGGCGTGCTCGCGGCGCTGACCCAGACCCGGTACTCGGCCCGGCTGTCCGGCCTGGCCGTGACGCCCGCGATCGGCAACCTGATCCTCGAGGCGCCCGGCGCCGGGGCATCGCTCGACGACATGGTCGCCCGCACCGGCCGCGGCCTGCTGCTGACCTGCCTGTGGTACATCAGGGAGGTCGACCCGCAGATCCTGCTGCTCACCGGGCTGACCAGGGACGGCGTGTACCTGGTCGAGGGCGGCGAGGTCGTCGCGGCGGTGAACAACTTCCGGTTCAACGAGAGCCCGGTGGAGATGCTGGGCCGGATCGCCGAGGCAGGGGCGACCGGCCCGGCCCTGCCCAGGGAATGGAGCGACTACTTCACCAGAGCCGCGATGCCCCCGATCCGGGTGGACGGCTTCAACATGTCCTCGGTCAGCCAGGCCTCCTTAGTGCCCCCGGCCGGACGGCGCGGCCGGCGGTCAGGCGTCTTCCAGGCGGAAACCGACCTTGAGGCCGACCTGATAGTGAGCCACCTCGCCGTCGACGATCTGGCCGCGGATCTGGGTCACCTCGAACCAGTCGAGGTGCCGCAGGGTCTGCGCCGCCCGGCGCAGCGCGCTGCGGATCGCCGGGTCCACCCCCTCCGGCGAGGTGCCGACGATCTCGGTGACGCGGTACGTACGTTCGCTCATAAGTGCTCCATACTGGTCGTTTGTGACTCCCGATGCCGCTGAACTGCAACGCCGGGCGCGCAGGCTGCTGGCGCGTCATGTCTACGATTACTATGCCGGCGGATCGGGGCGCGAGCGCACCCTGCGCGCCAACGAGAAGGCCTGGCGGCAGGTCTGGCTGGCGCCCCGGGTGCTGCGCGACGTGTCGGCGGTGGATACCACCGCCCGGCTGCTCGGCACCGACTTCGCCACCCCGCTGTGCGTGGCGCCCAGCGGCTATCACGGCCTGGCCCATCCGGACGGCGAGCTGGCCAGCGCGGCCGGGGCGGCCCGGGCGGGCGCGCTGTTCGTGCTCTCCACCCGCAGCACCAGGCGGATCGAGGACGTGGCGCGCACCGTGGCCGCCGAGGGCGGCACCTGGTGGTTCCAGGTCTACCTGATGCGCGACCGGGACCTGACCGCCGGGCTGGTGCGGCGGGCCGCCGCGGCGGGCGCCGCGGCGATGGTGCTGACGGCCGACACCCCGGTGGTCGGGCGCAAGCGGCGCGACTCCGACGATGGCGTGGCCAGCGACGAGGACTTCCTGGTCAACCTCGGCCCGCTGGACGACCTGGCCGCGGCCACCCAGGCGGACAACCTGTCCCTGGCCGACATCGGCTGGCTGGGCGAGATCGGCGGCGGGCTGCCGGTCGTGGTCAAGGGCGTGCTCCGCGCCGACGAC
>JASIJN010000325.1 GCA_030050125.1 Streptosporangiaceae bacterium
CGCCGCGCGGTGCCTCAGGGCCTCGGCCAGCGCCCGGCGAGCCGTCCCGAACAGCGCCCGTACGGCCTCCGGGCCCAGCTGACCCCCGGCCGTACGGGCGCTGCTTCCCTCCGGTTCGGTCACTACTTGGTCGCCGAGGCCGCGGCCTGCGCGACGCTCGTGAACGCGCTGTTGGCGGCGGTCATGCCGACCCCGGCCGCGGCGGCCTGGAGGCCGGTCTCGGCGGACGCGGCGGTCACCGCGCCCGAGCCGATCGCGGTGGCCTGGCTCACGATCATCTGATCAAGCGCGGCGAGCTGGGCCGCGCTCAGTCCGTACGCCGTGGCGGCCTGCTGGCGGAAGACCTGGTAGCAGGCGATCAGTCCCCAGCCGAGGTGCGCGGGAGCGGGCAAGGTCGAGCCGCCCACGGCCACGAGCGCGTTCCAGCTCTGCGCCACGGCGTTCGCCGCCGAATGCATCGCGGTGGCCTGGCTCGCGACCGCCTGCGCGTTGGTGGCCAGCGCCTGCACCTGCGCGACGACGGCCGGCGCCGCCGACTGGTCGCCGGAGGTGTACTGCTGCACCGCCCCGTCCAGGCGCTCCATCGTCGTCGTGTACGTGCCGAGCGACTGCGCGCCGTTCACGAAGGAGGTGGGCACGCCAGCAAGGGCCGGGGAGACCACCGGCGCCGGCGGCGGTGGCGGCGGCGGTGGCGGCAGCTTCGGCGGCGCGGGCGGGATCGGGTTCGGCGCCATGCCCGGGGCCGGGTTCGGAGCCATGGCCGGGATCGGATGCTGGACGGGAGTGAACACCGAGACCTGATCGAAGTCGTCCCGGGGCGGGTCGTTCTGGCACTGGGTCGCGCCGGTGCCGGCCCACCATGCCGCCCCGCTGCCCACGGCCAGCGTGCCCGCCAGCCCCGCGCCCCACGCGGCCACCGTGCCCGCTTCGGCGGCGCCGAGCGCGACGCCGCCGATGGTGTAGGTGGCGCCCGCCAACAGGATCGCCGGGCCCGCGATGGCCACCCCCACGATGCCCGCGGCTATCCCCAGGCCGGCCGCGACGTAGTTGAACTCGACGGAAGCCTGGGCGCATACGTTCTTGGCCGCCTGCTTGTTCTGCTGCAGGGTGGTGTCCTGGGCGACGTTCGTCGCCTCATCGTCGTCGTCGTCATCGTCGTCGTCATCGTCGTCATCATCATCGTCGGTGTCGTCGTCGTCGCTGTCGTCGTCGTCATCGGTGTCGTCGTCGTCGGTGTCCTCCTCGGGACGCAGCAACGGCTCGGACGGGCCACTCGCTGTCACGGTCCAGTCATGCGGCCCCGGCGTCGGCTCGGAACCACCAGATGCGCTTGCCTCGTCTTGCATGGCCAGTACCTCCTCGGGGGGGGCTGTCGGAGAATTCTCACTGCCACAAGCGTCGGCGCACCCAGGGCTCTTCGGCGGTGTGTACCGTCATAAGGCGCCTCCCCGTGCGATGGAGACGAACGCCGCCCGTGATTGGCGGAAGATGGCGCCGACGATCAACCGTATGGCGCTTCCTGGATGCAACGCCGGATATTAGGGCAAGACCCTAGTTTCCGAAACTAGGGTGCATCGGCCGCCGGGCATTGGCAAGACGGCCATACCGCGTCCTGGCGGCCGGGTCGCAGGCCGGGTAGCGGCGGGATGCACGCGGCCATCGCGTTCGGCATGATGAAGGCAGCGGCTTGGCCGCCGGCAGCGTTCGCGCCGCGCGCCGGGCCGGTGCCCGCGTCGCGCCCGAGGAGGACACCATGCATCAGCCGCCCGTCCCGCATGTCGCCAGCGAGGACCCGGAGGTAGCCGAGCTGATCAACTCCGAGGCGCGGCGCCAGTTCGAGAAGATCCGGCTGATCCCGTCGGAGAACTATGTCTCGGTCGCGGTCCTGGAGGCGTCGGGCACCGTGCTGACCAACAAGTACTCCGAGGGGTACCCGGGCCGCCGCTACTACGAGGGGCAGCAGTTCATCGACCCGATCGAGACCCTCGCGGTACGACGGGCCGAGGCACTGTTCGGCGTCGACCACGCGAACGTCCAGCCCTACTCGGGCTCGCCGGCGAACCTTGCCGTGTACCTGGCCTTCGCGGAGCCGGGGGAGACCGTGATGGGCATGGCCCTGCCGATGGGGGGCCACCTTACGCACGGCTGGGGGGTGTCGGCGACCGGGAAGTGGTTCCGGTCGGTGCAGTACGGCGTCCGCGCCGATACCGGGCGGGTAGACCTGGACCAGGTGCGGGACCTGGCGCTGGCCGAACGGCCCAGGCTGATCTTCTGCGGCGGCACCGCGATCCCGCGCACGATCGACTTCCCGGCCTTCGCCGAGATCGCGGCCGAGGCCGGCGCCGTCCTGGTCGCCGACATCGCGCACATCGCGGGCCTGGTGGCCGGGGGCGCGCACCCGAGCCCGGTCGGCCACGCCGGGGTGATCACGACCACCACGCACAAGACCCTGCGCGGCCCGCGCGGCGCCATGATCATGACGACCGCGGAGCACGCCTCCCGGGTGGACCGGGCGGTCTTCCCCGGCCTGCAGGGCGGCCCGCACAACCACACCACGGCCGCGATCGCGGTCGCGCTGCGCGAGGCGGCCCAGCCCGCGTTCCGCGACTACGCGCACCAGGTGGTGGCGAACGCCAAGGCGCTGGCGGCCGCGCTGCTCGAGAAGGGCTACTCCCTCGTGTCCGGCGGCACCGACAACCACCTGATCCTCATCGACCTGACGCCCCAGGGCATCGCGGGCAAGCCGGCCGCCAAGGCGCTCGACCGGGCCGGGATCGAGGTGAACTACAACACGGTTCCCTTCGATCCGCGCAAGCCGTTCGACCCGTCCGGGATCAGGATCGGGACGCCCGCCATCACGACCCGCGGCCTGGGCGAGCCGCACATGGCACAGGTCGCCGCCTGGATGGACGAGGCGATCAACGCGGCGGCCAAGGACGACGAGGTGGTCATCGAGCGGATCGCCGGCGAGGTGCGGGACCTGCTGGCGGGATTCCCCATGCCGGGCTGGTCGGCCGGATAGGCGCCATCCCCTAGTTGCTGATCACGCTGGACGGCTTGCGCCACTGGATCGTCGGCAGCATCGCCTCCGGGCGGACCCGGTGCGCGTAGCGCTTGGTGATCTCGAACAGCGACTCGATCAGCGTGTCCGACAGCAGGTGCGGCTGGAGGCCGAGGCCGACCAGCCCGGTGTGCACCACGTTGTAGTGGTGGTTCTCCAGTTCGACCCGCGGGTTTTCGACGTGCTCGACCCTGACCACGTCCGGGCTCGCCTTGACGATCGTGTCCGCGATCTGCGCCAGCGACATGAACTCGGTGATCTGGTTGAACACCCGGAACTCGCCCTTGTCCGCCGGGGTCTCGCAGGCCAGCTGGATACACCGGACGGTATCCCTGATCTCGATGATGCCGCGGGTCTGGGTGCCGTTGCCGTAGATGGTCAGCGGCTTGCCGAGCACGGACTGGATCACGAACCGGTTCAGCACCGTGCCGAACACCGCGTCGTAGTCGAACCTGGTCGCGAGCCGGTCGTCCAGGGCGGTCTCGGGGGTCTGCTGGCCGTAGACCACGCCCTGGTTCAGGTCGGTGGCACGGATGCCCCAGATCCGGCAGGCGAACTCGATGTTGTGACTGTCGTGCACCTTGGACAGGTGATAGAAGGAGCCGGGCCGCTTGGGGAACAGCACCCGGTCCCGGCGTCCCTTGTGCTCGACGTCGAGCCAGCCCTCCTCGATGTCGATATTGGGCGTGCCGTACTCGCCCATGGTGCCGAGCTTGACCAGGTGGATGTCCGGGTTGATCTCGGCGATCGCGTAGAGCACGTTCAGGTTGCCGACCACGTTGTTGGTCTGCGTGTAGACGGCGTGCTTGCGGTCCACCATCGAGTACGGCGCGGCGCGCTGCTCGGCGAAGTGAACGATCGCGTCCGGGGCGGAGTCTCGCACGATGTGGTACGTGAAGTCGGCGTCGCACAGGTCGCCCACGTAGCTGGAGATGGTCTTGCCGGTCAGCTCACGCCAGGTAGCGATGCGCGATCGCAGGGACTCAATCGGCACCAGGCTGTCCACGCCCATCTCATGGTCGTATCCCCGGCGCGCGAAATTGTCCGCGACGGCAACGTCGTGACCGACTTCAGAGAGGTGAAGCGCTGTCGGCCACCCGAGATAGCCGTCCCCGCCCAACACCAAGACCTTCATGATCGTGCTCCTGCCTCGTCCGTAGCTGTCGTTGATTTATACCTGACCAGGCTGACAACGGCATTCGAACTGCCTGAGTCTGCCCCGTGACCCGGCGGGCCGCCAGGAAGGCCGTCTCGCGCGGAAGACGAGCCGCTGACCTGGAGTACCTCGTATCCGGGCCCTCTGCGGGCTCCCGTACTGTATACCTGTCTTACCGTCCCATAGGCCGCAGCCAGCCAAGGACCTCCATGACCCTGATATCGCCCCGGATCGCCGAAGTCATGTGGCGCCTGGTTCCAGGCCCGCTGCGCCGCAGGCTCCGGACCCAGGGCGGCAGGCGGCTGGTTCGCTTCGCGCCCGCCGCGGTGCTGGCCCTCTGCGCGACCCAGCTGACCTACCTGATCTGCCAGCTCGCGCACGTGACCGCCGGCATCGCCGGGGCGGTGGGATGGCTGGCCGGCGCGGCCGTGAGCTACGTGGTCAGCCGTTGGGCCTGGGAGCGCAAGGGACGGCCGCACCTGCTGAAGGAGACCCTGCCGTTCTGGCTGATCTCGCTCTGCGTCGGGGTGGTGCTGACCGGCACCAGCAAGCTCGCTCACGCCGAGGCGCACGCCCTCGGCCTGCACGGCCTCAAGGAGGTCGTGTTCGCGCAGGGGCTCTACCTGGCCGCCAACTGCGTGACCTTCGTGATCAGGTTCTTGATCTTCCACTACGTCCTCTTCGCCGACCGCGAGTCCGGCGCCGCGCCGGAGCCCGCAGAGCAGTTCCAGCCGGGGACGGCCGGGTCGCTCGCCATGGCCCCGTCGGCTAACCGGCCGGCCGCGTCGGGCGCGTCCCCGGCAGGCACGGAGCCGCGCGTCCGCCGCTGACGCTCCCGCCACCAAGTTCCCGCCACGACCCTGGCGAAGCGCATCGCGTAGAAGGCGTTGTTCCCCTTCTTGCTCTTCCCGACCTGGCGCCGGTGAATCGTGGCGGGTCGCTCGACGACGCGGAAGCCGTGGGTGATCACACCGATCAGCAACTCGGCCGCCTGGTACTGCGGCTGCTCGAGCATGACCGCGCCGGTCACCTCGGCCCTCATGGCGCGCAGCCCGAAGGTCGTATCGCTGATCCGCTGGCCGGTCAGCATGCTGATGGCCAGCGCGAAGAACCGCACGCCCAGCTTGCGCACGGGGTCCTTGGTCTCCTCGCTGCCGAGCTTGCGAGAGCCGGTCACGAAGTCGGCCTGGCCGGCCAGGATGGGGGCGAGCAGGCGCTCGATCTCGGCCGGGTTGTACTGGCCGTCGGCGTCGGTGGTCACGATGTAGCGGGCACCGCCCTTGCGGGCGAGCCGGTAGCCGAGCCGCAGGGCCGCTCCCTGCCCGCGGTTGACCGGCACCTCGCAGACCAGCGCCCCGGCCGTCCTGGCCTCCTTGCCCGTAGCGTCCACGGAGCCGTCGGAGACGACGATCGTCTCGGCGTCCAGCCCGGCCACGGCGGCGGGGAGGGCCTCGACGACCGGGCCGATGGCCCCCTCCTCGTTGAACGCCGCGATGATGATCGCGAGCGGGGGCAGCCGGGTCGCCCGGTCGCCGAATTCCTCGTGGAAGGACCGGATGGCTGCGGAGTCGATGACCTCGTCGTCACCGGCCGGGACGGTCGTCACTTGGCTGCCTCCGAGAATTCTGGCCCCAAGACGTACAGGCCGGGCTGGAGTTCGTGTGCGGGCTGGGAGCCCGGGGAGCGCACTCCCCGGGCCGAGAACGAGCCGGCCACGACGTCGTTCATGCGGGCCAGGTCCCGGACCTGGATCACGTCACGGTACACCGGGGGAGGGCCGACCGCCCTCGTGGATGCTCCACTCACCTGAGTTGCCATCTGCCACCTTGCTGTTCGGGTCTAGCGTTCTGGTCTAGCGGCCCGGCATGGGACGATCCTCGGAGTGAGATTCATAAATGCTGAACGACTGCGGGGAATCGGGTCCGGCGCCGCGACGCGGGAGCGGGCCGCGGCGGCGCCTGGCTAGTGTATCGGCGGACCAGGAAACGTTTGGTCTGCTAACGACAAGTCATTTATCCTGGTCAGCTTCGTGCAACCTGGATAATCGCTGGACGATCGCTGGACGGCCGGCTGGCCGGCGGCCCGCCGTGGACCGCTCGGCCGAGGAGGTGGTGGCATGTGACCTGGCCCAGCGCGGTCCCGGGCGGCGCGCCGCTGCCCGGAGCGGAGCCGGCGGAAGCCCCGGCATACCGGATACTTCGTTCCCGGATCGACCTGTCCCGTCTGCCCAGGTTCAGCCGGGACGTGACCGAGCGGGTCATCTACGCGACCGCCGACTTCGACTACGCCACCGACCTGGCCTGTGACGAGGAAGCGCTCGCCGTGGCCGTTTCCGCCCTCGCGGCCGGGGCTCCGGTCGTGGCCGACACCCCCATGGTGGCGGCCGGGATCACCGCCTGCCCGGTGATCTGTAAGCTCGGGGAGCCGTTGACCGGGCGCCTGGCCCGGACGGCCGGCATCTCGCTGCCCGCGGCCGCGGTCCGGCTGGCCTTCGGCGAGGCTGGCCCGGGGGCGGTCTGGGTGGTGGGCGGCGAGCCCGCGGGGCTGACCGAGATCCTCTCCCGGGGGGTGGAACCGGCCTTCGTGATCGCAATGCCCGTCGGGCTCGTCGGCGCCGCCGAGGCCAAGGACGCGCTACGGGCCAGCGAGATCTGGTCGGTGAGTAACGTGTCCGAGAAGGGCGGAGCCGCCGTGGCCGCCGCGGCGTTCGACGCCCTGTTCCGCTCGGCGGTGACCTCGGGCGGATCACGCGGACAGGTCAGCCGGGGCTGAGGACGGGAAGACCGGATGAGCGAGCATTCCTATTCCGACGAGCAGCGGGCTGCCGTCTACCGGGTGATCGAGGAGCGCCGGGACGTGCGCCGCGGCTTCCGGCCCGAGCCGGTCGCGCCCGAGGTGCTCACCCGGGTGATCGCCGCCGCGCACCGCGCTCCGTCGGTCGGCTTCTCCCAGCCCTGGGACTTCATCGTGATCACCGACCGGGCGCGGCGCGAGCGGATCAAGGCGCTCGCCGACCGGGCGAGGGCCGACTACGCGGCGTCGCTGCCGGCGACCCGGGCCCTCGCCTTCGACCGGCTGAAGACCGAGGCCATCCTGGAGGCCCCGGTCAACATCGTGGTGACCTGCGATCCGACCCGAGGCGGGCGGCACACGCTGGGCCGGCACAGCCAGCCTCAGACCGCCGCCTACTCCAGCGTGCTCGCGGTCGCCAACCTGTGGCTCGCCGCCCGGGCCGAGGGGCTCGGCGTGGGCTGGGTGAGTTTCTTCGGCGAGCGGGAACTGGCCGCCGAGCTGGGCCTGCCCGCCCACCTGGAGGTCGTGGCGTACCTGTGCCTGGGCCAGGTGACCGAGTTCACCCCCGAGCCGGAGCTGGCCACGGCGGGCTGGGCCCGGCGGCGCCCGCTGGCCTGGGCGGTGCACGCCGAGGAGTACGGCCACCGGGGGCTGCCCGGGCAGGACGCCACCAGCCTGCTGGACGAGGTGCGCGCCGCGGTCGGGCCGCCGGACGCGGCGGCGATGACGGCCGCCAGGGAGCGGCTGGCCCGCATGACCAAGCCGCCGGGCTCGCTCGGCGTGCTCGAGGACGTGTCGGTCACCCTGTCCGGCCTGGCGGGCTGCTGCCCGCCGCCGCTGCCCGAGCCGGCCGCGGTCGCGATCTTCGCCGCCGACCACGGCGTGCACGCGCAGCGGGTCACGGATTGGCCGCAGGAGGTCACCGGGCAGATGGTGGCCAACTTCCTGGCCGGCGGGGCGGTCGTCAACGCGTTCGCGGCGCAGGCGGGAGCCGAGGTCCTGGTGGTGGACGTGGGAGTCCGCGCCGACCTCGACCATGTGCCCGGGCTGCTCCCGCGCAAGATCGCCCCGGGCACGGCGGACTTCACCGCGGGCCCGGCGATGACCCGCGAGCAGGCCGAGGCCGCGATCGCGGTCGGGGCCGAGGTGGCCCGCGACCTGGTCGCCGCGGGCAACAGGTGCCTGCTCACCGGAGACATGGGGATCGCCAACACCACGGCGTCGGCCGCGCTGGTATCCACGTTCACCGGCCGCGACCCCGGCGAGGTCACCGGCCGCGGCACCGGCATCGACGACGCCACCTACGCCAGGAAGGTCGACGTCGTGCGCCGCGGGCTGGCCCTGCATCACCCGGATCCGGCCGATCCGGTCGGGGTGCTGGCCGCGTTCGGCGGCTTCGAGCACGCCGCGCTGGCCGGATTCATCCTGGGCGCCGCCGCGCTGCGGGTGCCGGTGATCCTGGACGGCGTGATCGCGGGCGCCGCCGCCCTCGCGGCCGCGGCGCTGGCGCCCGGCGCCACAGGCTGCTGCCTGGCCGGTCACCGCAGCACGGAGCCCGGACATGCGGCTAGTCTTGATCACCTGGGCCTGAGGCCGCTCATCGATCTCGGACTGCGTCTCGGCGAGGGCACCGGTGCCCTGCTCGCGTTGCCGATCGCGGCCAGCGCGGTCCGGGCCCTGCGCGAGGTCGCGACGTTCGACGCGGCCGGCGTGACGGACAAGAGCTGACCGGGATGGACCCAGCGCGCCCCGAGGCGTGGCGTTAAGGGCGATTGTCACCGAGCCCGAAGGAGCGCGGACTTTTCTCATGGCCGGCACCGACTCCGCGCCGTACTTGCTGGCGCTCCGGCTGGCGGGCCGCCGCGTGACGATCATCGGCGGCGGCGGCGTGGCGGCCCGCCGGATCCCCGCGCTGCTGGACGCGGGGGCCGACGTGGCGGTGGTCTCGCCGCAGCTGGGCCCGGAGCTGGCCCGGCTGGCCGAGGCCGGAACGATCCGCTGGACCAGGCGCGGCTACGCCCGCGGTGACTGCGCGGGGTCCTGGCTGGTCGGCGCGTACGCCAGCGACCCGGCGGTCAATTCCGCCGTGGCCGAGGAGGCCGACGCGGCGGGCATCTGGTGCGTCAGGGCCGACGACGCCGAGGCCTCCCGTGCCTGGACCCCGGCGTCCGGGCGGGCCGGCGACACCCAGATCGGGGTGGTGAGCGGCGACCCGCGGCACAGCGTCAGCGTTCGTGACGCGATAGTCGCGGGGCTGGCCTCCGGCGCGATCGGGGCCGCGGAGCGCGCGCCCGGCCAGGACCACCCGGACGGACCGGTGCCGGCCCGCCGGGCGCGGGGCAGCGTGGCCCTGGTCGGCGGCGGGCCCGGCGACCCGGGCCTGATCACGGTGCGCGGCCTGCAGTTGCTGCATCAGGCGGACGTGGTCGTCGCCGACCGGCTGGCCCCGCGCTCCCTGCTCGCCGGGCTGGGGCCCGATGTCGAGATCATCGACGCGGCCAAGGTTCCCAGGGGCGCGGCCGTCCCGCAGGAGCGCATCAACGCGCTCCTGGTCAGCCGGGCCCGCGCGGGCCGGTTCGTCGTCCGGCTCAAGGGCGGCGACCCGTTCATCTTCGGCCGCGGCGGGGAGGAGGTCCTGGCCTGCCTGCGGGCCGGGATCTCGGTCACGGTGGTGCCCGGGGTCTCGAGCGCGGCCGCGGTGCCCGCGGCCGCGGGCGTTCCGCTGACCCATCGCGGGATCGCGCAGGAGTTCGTGGTGGCGTCCGCGCACGTCGCGCCGGGTGCGGAGGGGTCAGCGGTGGACTGGGCGGCGCTCGCCGCGTCACCGGCGACGCTGGTCCTGATGATGGCCACGGAGCACCTGGCGGTCATAGCCGATACCCTCATCAGACACGGACGTAACGCCCAGACTCCGGTTTGCGTTATATCGGACGGTACCCTGCCCTCGCAGCGCACAATTAACGCAAGACTGGATACTGTAGCCCGCAATGTTGCCGGGGCCGGCCTGGGACCTCCGGCGGTGGTGGTGGTGGGAGACGTCGTGACCATCTCCGAGCACGTCTTCGAGCTCTGCGGCGGCCGGCCTGGTTCGGCCCCGTGGGGAACGTTCGTGCCCGGCGCCCGGGGGCCGGTGAGCAATGGACCTGGTAGGGAGGGAGGTTCCCGGGGCGGCCGCTGGCCGGCGCCAGGAACCGGACCGCATGACTGAAGGACCGGGCGTGGCCGCAGCCTCGGTGCCGCCCGGCCACGCCGATCCCGGTCCTGCCCTGAGCCCGCCGCAGGAAGAGAGCAGCCAGGTCATCCCGGACGAGGTCGAACCGCACGTGCGGGTGGACGCCCGCAAGCTGGAGTCGGCCCTGCTCGCGCTCAGGCACGCGGTGGTCGAGGTGCCGCTGAGCCTGCAGGCTCCGGGGGTGGACGAGGCACGCGCCGAACGGCGCAAGCTGCTGAGCCAGATCGACGACTACCTGCTCCCGCGGCTGCGCCAGTCCGGGGCGCCGATCCTGGTGGCCCTGGTCGGCTCCACCGGCGCGGGCAAGTCGACGCTCATGAACAGCCTGGTCGGCGCGCAGGTCAGCAACACCGGCACCCGCCGGCCCACGACCAATAGCCCGGTGCTGGCCTGCCATCCCGGCGACGCGCGCTGGTTCGCCGAGAACGTCTTCCTGCCCACCCTGCCGCGGGTGCGGCAGCAGGGCCTGGCCATGCCCGGGCGCGACGGGCTGCTGGTGCTGGCAGAGAACGGGGGCATGCCGGAGGGCGTCGCCCTGCTGGACACCCCGGACATCGACTCCGTGGTGCAGGCGCACCGCGAGTTCGCGCACCAGTTCCTGGACGCGTCCGACCTGTGGCTGTTCATGACCAGCGCGAGCCGCTACGCCGACGCGGCCGTGTGGGAGCTGCTGCAGCAGGCCAGGGACCGGGACGCATCCCTGGCGATCGTGCTGTCCCGGGTGGCGCCGGCGGCGGCCCGGCAGCTCAGCGCGCATTTCGACGCGATGTTGGCGGCCAACGGGCTGGCCGGGGTGCAGCGTTTCATGATCGCAGAGACCGTGCTCACCGACGGCAAGCTGCCGCCCGAGATCTACGGACCGGTCCGCAAGTGGCTCGACGACACCTCGGTGATGCAGGAGCGGCGGGTCGCGGTGCTGACCCAGACGATGTCGGGGGTGCTGGACACGTTCCGGGGCCGGGTCCCCGACCTGGCCGAGCAGGCGGAGACCCAGCTTTCGGTGAGTGCCGAGCTCCAGGCACAGGCCCGCGCGTGCTACGCGGCCGGGCTGGCCGAGTTCGACGAGGCGACGCGGAACGGCTCGTTGCTGCGCGGTGAGATCCTGGCCCGGTGGCAAGACTTCACGGGGACCGGCGACCTGCTGCGCATGCTCCAGGTGCGCCGCAGCGGCCGCCCGGCCGCCCGGCCGCGCAAGCGCCGGATCCCGGCCCGGGCCAAGGCGCTCAAGGCAGCGATACGCGACGGGCTCGAGACCCTGGTGGCCGCGCTCGCCGACCGGGCGGCCGAGGACACCGTGGCCAAGTGGCAGCAGCACGAGGCGGGCGCCTCGCTGATGCGTGACATCGCCGCCGCGGACGCGGCCCGGCATCCGGACGCGCCCCCGTTTGACCTGGACTTCATCCCGTCCAAACCGGCCGGCGCGGCCGAGCCGGAGCCCGGGTCCGGGGGCGTCGACGCCCTGGCCCGGTCATCGGCCGACCTGGCCACCCGCTCGGCCAGGGCGATCAGTGCCTGGCAAGATCACGTCTTGGACCTGGTGCGGGCGGAGAACGTGACCAAGCGGTCGGTCGCTCGCGTGGTGTCGTTCGACGAGGAGTCGCTGGCGCTCGTGCTCACGATCGGCATGCTCGGGTACGCCGCGGGCGGCGTGGCGGTCAGCGAGGGCACCAGCGCGGTGCCGCAGCGGCTGCTCACCTCGCTGTTCGGCGCGGGCCAGCTGCGCGACCTCGGGGCGCGCGCCCGGCTGGACCTGCACAACAAGATCAGCCTGCTCTTCGGCGAGGAAATGCGGCGCTTCAACGAGATCGTCAATTCCGCGGGCGCTCCCGACGACACCGCGGGCGGGGCGCTGCGCCGCGCGGCCGAGGCGCTCGA
>JASIJN010000326.1 GCA_030050125.1 Streptosporangiaceae bacterium
GCCGGAGCATCCGGCGTTGCCGGAGCCGTCGGGGGCAGCTGGTGAGCAGATGCCACGCCGTTGGATCCGGCGTGCCCAACGCCACGCGAACCGGACGACACCGCCTCGCCCGGACCCGTAGGCGCCGCGCCAGCCGAAGGCCGCGCACCCCCGGCGGTCCTGGCCTCGACGGCGGAGCCAGCGCCGCCCGAGGGCCCCGCACCGCTCGAACCACCAGCACCCTTCCAGCCGTCGGAGGCACCACCGCGCGAACCCTCGGGCGCCGGGCCCGTGCCAGCCGGCGCTGCGGAGCGTTCGGCGGTCTGCGGGCCCGACATCGGCGGACCGCCCGCCGACGGCGCGGACCCGCCCGGTCTTGGCCTCGGGATCCAGCGTGCCCAGTCAGACCACCGTGCCCAGCTAGCCCAGCCGCGCCGCCCGCCCCGGGTCGGCGGCTTGACCTGGCTCTCCAGCTGCTTCAGCGGCTCGCCTGGCCGCCAGCGGGCCGTGATCGGCCGGCTCGTCACCTTGATCTCGCCGGTCAGCGGGCGCCCATCCTTGTTGGTCAGCTGCGGAGAATCCGCCTCGGCGCTATCGGCCTCGCCCTTACCCTGTGGCTTCCACAGGACGACCCGGCTGGCCGCGGCGGCTCGCTCGCTGCGCCGCGCCTCAAGCCGGGCGCGCTCGCGCTCGACCACGGTTTCCGGTTCTCCGATGCTCGAGAGAATCCGCATGACTTCAGCCGGATCGGCCGTTCCCCGCACACCGGACTGGCGCTCGATGAAGTCACCGATCCGGGCGAGGAACGCACGCCTGTCCTCCGGCTTCAGCCGATTCCGCGCCACAACCGAGAGCCGGTTGAGGTAGTCGCGGATAAGTTGCTCGGCGGGGGGCCTCATGCGCAGATAATCCCTCGTTTGGGCAGTGTTGTGGAGTACGCGCGCCGTCGTACCTCAGCACAACGCGAGAAGGCGGCCCCGGATCTACCGGGACCGCCTCCTGGCGTCAGACGTGGCGGGACTCAGAAGTCCATGTCCCCGCCGCCGGGAGCAGCCGGAGCCTTCTCCCTCTCCGGCTTCTCGGCGATCACTGCCTCGGTGGTAAGGAACAGGCCGGCGATGGAGGCCGCGTTCTGCAGCGCAGAACGGGTCACCTTCGCCGGGTCGATGATGCCGGCCTTGAACATGTCGACATACTCGCCGTCCGCGGCGTTCAGGCCGTGACCAGCCGACAGCGTCCGCACCTTCTCGACCACGACGCCGCCCTCGAGACCGGCGTTGATCGCGATCTGCTTCAGCGGCTCCTCGAGCGCCCGGCGCACGATGTTCGCACCGGTCACCTCGTCGCCGCCCAGCTCGAGCTTCTTGAAGGCGTTGGTGCCGGCCTGCAGCAGGGCGACACCGCCTCCGGCGACGACACCCTCCTCGACGGCCGCCTTGGCGTTGCGCACCGCGTCCTCGATGCGGTGCTTGCGCTCCTTCAGCTCGACCTCGGTCGCCGCGCCGGCCTTGATGACGGCCACGCCGCCGGCCAGCTTGGCGAGCCGCTCCTCGAGCTTCTCGCGGTCGTAGTCGGAGTCGGTGTTGTCCCGCTCGGCCCGGATCTGGTTGACCCGGCCGGCGATCTGGTCCGCCTCGCCGCCGCCGTCCACGATCGTCGTCTCGTCCTTGGTGACGACGACCTTGCGAGCCCGGCCCAGCAGGTCGAGGTCGGCGGACTCGAGCTTGAGGCCGACCTCCTCGCTGATGACCTGGCCGCCGGTCAGGATGGCGATGTCGCCGAGCATGGCCTTGCGCCGGTCACCGAACCCGGGCGCCTTCACCGCGACGGACTTGAACAGGCCGCGGATCTTGTTGACGACCAGGGTGGCCAGGGCCTCGCCCTCCACGTCCTCGGCGATGAGCACGAGCGGCTTGCCCGACTGCACCACCTTGTCCAGAAGCGGCAGCAGGTCCTTGTTGGCCGACACCTTGGAGTTGACGATCAGGATGTACGGGTCCTCGAGGACGGCCTCCATCCGCTCCGCGTCGGTCGCGAAGTAGTGCGAGATGTAGCCCTTGTCGAAGCGCATGCCCTCGGTGAGCTCGAGCTCGAGGCCGAAGGTGTTGCTCTCCTCGACGGTGATGACGCCTTCCTTGCCGACCTTGTCCATCGCCTCGGCGATCATCTCGCCGATCGAGGTGTCCCCGGCCGAGATGGAGGCCGTCGAAGCGATCTGCTCCTTGGTCTCCACGTCCTTGGCGAGCTTGGACAGTTCCTCGCTCACCCGCTCGACGGCCGCCTCGATGCCGCGCTTGAGCGACATCGGGTTGGCGCCAGCGGCCACGTTGCGCAGGCCCTCACGGACCAGCGCCTGCGCGAGCACGGTCGCGGTCGTGGTGCCATCGCCCGCGACGTCGTCGGTCTTCTTCGCGACTTCCTTGACCAGTTCCGCGCCGATCTTCTCCCACGGGTCCTCGAGCTCGATCTCCTTGGCGATGGACACGCCATCGTTGGTGATCGTGGGGGCGCCCCACTTCTTCTCGAGCACCACGTTCCGGCCCTTCGGGCCGAGGGTTACCTTGACGGCGTCGGCGAGCTGGTTCATACCGCGTTCGAGGCCGCGCCTGGCGTCCTCGTCGAACGCGATCATCTTCGCTGCCATAGGCTCCAGTCCTCCCGGAACTTTATGCCTTGCGTGCCGACCGAGCCGACGCCCGCGACGGACGGCCTCGCCCGCGGGCAGTCCCTGCCTGCCGCGAGATTCGACCTCATCGTCCCGATCACATCACTGAGTTATCACTCTCACCCCGAGAGTGCCAACGCCCTGTTTAGCACTCTCGGGGTAAGAGTGCAAGCCGAAGCCATGGCATGCCGGAAGGCCCGGCCCCACCAGGTGGGACCGGGCCTTCTCTGACGTGATCAGACGCTGACGGTGCGGACGGCCTCAGCCTGCGGCCCGCGGTCGCTCTGCGTGATCTCGAACTCGACCCGCTGACCCTCCTCAAGGGTGCGGTAGCCATCCGCCTGGATGGCTGAGAAGTGGACGAAGACGTCCCTGCCACCGTCGACCGCGATGAAGCCGTAGCCCTTGTCCGCGTTGAACCATTTGACGGTGCCCTGAGCCATTACCAACAACTCCCTAACTTTGCTCGGGCTTCGGGTTCCGCCCTTGCAACCGCGAAACCCGTCGATCGCGGACCGGGCCAGACGTGCTAGGCAAGCTGAGCTTGCCGTTCTCGCCGTACCGACAGCGACCGGACATGACTTTACATCGTAGCGTGCCCACTCGCGCCCAGTTACTCCCCGAACCAGGGCGAGCGCAGCGGCGACGCGGCGAAGCGCACCGCCCCGCTCAACCGCCCGCGACCGCGGGAATCACCGAGACCTGAATGCCGGCAGGCACCTCGGTATCGAGTCCCTGGGCCAGCCGGACGTCGTCCTCGCCGACGTACACGTTGACGAAGCGCCGCAGCGTCCCGCCCTCGTCGAGAATCCGGCCGGCCAGGCCGGGATACGCGGCGTCCAGCCCGGCGATGACCTCGCGCAAGGTCCCGGCCTGCGCGGTGACCTCGGCGGCGCCGCCCGTGTAGCTGCGCAAGATGGTGGGGATGCGGACCGAGACGCTCATGCGACGACCGCCTTTCTTGCGTGGCCGGACGACTCCAGCTCGGCGAAAGCCTGCAGAGTGGGGCGTATGGGGCTGACCGGGCCGAAGGACCCGGCCACGGCGTCGAGCGTCTTCAGGCCGTCGCCGGAATTGATGATCACGGTCTCGGCCTCGGGGTCCAGTTGCCCGGACTCCAGCAGCCTGCGGGCGGTGGCCAGGGTGACCCCGACCGCGGTCTCGCCGAAGATGCCCTCGGTCGCGGCCAGCAGCCTGATCGCGTCCACGACTTCCTCGTCGCTCACGTCGTCGACCGCACCGCCGGTGCGGCGCACCACGTCGAGCACGTACGGCCCGTCCGCCGGGTTGCCGATGGCCAGCGACTTGGCGATCGTGTCCGGCCGGACCGGCTGTACCACGTCGTGCCCGCCCCGGAACGCGGCCGCGACCGGGGCGCAGCCTGCGGCCTGGGCGCCGAACACCCGGTAGTCCGCCTGGTCCACCAGGCCCAGCCCGAGCAGCTCCCGGAACGCCTTGTCGATCTTGACCAGCTGGGCGCCCGACGCCACCGGGACCACGACCTGCCGCGGCAGCCGCCAGCCGAGCTGCTCGGCGATCTCAAACCCGATGGTCTTGGAACCCTCGGCGTAGTAGGGCCGCACGTTGACGTTGACGAACGCCCAGTCTTCCCGGTCGTCGGCCAGCTCGGAGGCCAGCCGGTTCACGTCGTCGTAGGTGCCGTCGACCGTGACCATGGTGCCGCCGTAGACCGAGGTGCCCAGGATCTTCGGCGGCTCCAGGCTGGCCGGGATCAGCACCACCGAGCGAATGCCCGCCCGGGCCGCGGCGGCGGCCACGGCATTGGCCAGGTTCCCGGTGGAGGGGCAGGCCAGGATCTTGAAGCCCATCTCGATCGCGGCGGCCAGCGCGACCGCGACGACCCGGTCCTTGAACGAGTGGGTGGGGTTGGCCCGCTCGTCCTTCACCCAGACGGCCCGCATGCCGAGCGCGGCGGCGAGCCGGTCCGCGCGGACCAGCGGGGTGCCGCCCGGCTCGGTGTTCGGCCGCGCGGCGACGTCCGGCGGCACCGGGAGCAGGCTGGCGTAGCGCCAGATGTTGGGCGGCCCTGCCTCGATGGATTCCCTGGTCAGCGCCGGGAAGTCGTAGCGGACCTCCAGCGGGCCGAAACACTCGGAGCAGGCGTGCTGGGCGCCGAGCTGGCAGGTCTGCCCGCACTCGCGGCAGGACAGCCCGCTGGCATGGCCGAACCGGGACGCGGCCGGGCCGGCCGCCGGAGCCGGGATGGTGGTTGCTGCAGGTGTGGTCACGTAGCGAGGCCTCTCTCCTCATCTTTCCCGGCGGTCGTCTGGCCGCGGGCCGGAGTTAGCACCTGTCACGGAATGGCCTCGCCGTCGTGGCGCGGACACGCTTGTCACCGTGATGGTTGCCGGGGCTTCACAGGGCCGATCCCTCCACCCCTCTGGATGAGCAATATGAAGTTGTAGTGAGAACTGTAGCCCGAAATGCGCGCACGGTCCGCGTGGGGTGCCCCCAGGCGGGGGCGTCCGGCCGGCCGGACACCAGGTCATCAGGGCGATGCGCCGGCCGGGAGACCTCGCCAGATAGCCTGGCCGCTCATGGACGCAGGATCGGCCGACGGCCGGGTGCTCATCGCATCCAACCGCGGGCCGCTGTCGTTCCGGCTCGGCGACGACGGCCGGCTCTCGGCCCGGCGCGGTGGCGGCGGGCTGGTCTCAGGCCTGTCCTCGGTGACCGACCACACCAGCGCCGCCCTCTGGGTCTGCGCCGCGCTCAGCGACGCCGACCGGGCGGCGGCGCGCGAAGCCCCTGAAGGACGCCTCGGCCCGGACGGGACGCCGGGCGGCTCGGGGGTGCGCATGCTCGACATCCCGCCCGCGATCTTCCAGCGGGCCTACAACGGCGTGGCGAACTCCACGCTGTGGTTCGTGCACCATATGCTGTACGACACCCCGAATCAGCCGCAATTCGACATCGCCTTCGGGCGGGAGTGGGACTCGTTCCGCGCCTACAACCGCGCGTTCGCCGAGGCGCTGGCGCAGGACGCGGGACCGGCCAGGGCGGACCGACCGGCCCGGGCCCTGGTGCAGGACTATCACCTGACCCTGGTCCCGCGGATGCTCGCGGACCTGCGCCCGGACGTCAGGATCGCTCACTTCTCGCACACCCCGTGGGCGCCGCCGGCCTACTACCGGATGCTGCCGGACGCCGTCGGCCGGGAGGTGCTCGACGGGCTGCTCGGTGCCGACCACGCCGGGTTCTTGTGCCAGCGGTGGGCGGACGCGTTCCTCGACTGCTGCGAGGCCGTCCTCGGCCCCGGCGGCGCCGAGGTGGACCGGGCCCGGCGGCAGGTGAGCTACCGCGGCCACGTGACCGGGGTGGGCGTGCACCCGCTGGGCGTGGACGCGGCCGAGCTCACCGCCCGCGCCGCCGAGCCGGACGTCCAGGCCCGGATGGCGGCACTGGCCGAGGTGGCCGGCGACCGGAAGCTGATCGTCAGGATCGACCGCACCGAGCTGTCCAAGAACATCGTCCGCGGCCTGGCCGCCTACCGGGAGCTGCTGACCTCCTGCCCGCAGTGGCGCGGCCGGGTGATGCACCTGGCCTTCGCCTACCCGTCCCGGCACGACCTGCCCGAGTACCGCGAGTACACCGCCCGGGTGCAGCGGCTGGCCCGGGAGATCTCCGCGGAGTTCGGCTCGGCGGACTGGGACCCGCTGATCCTGCAGGTCGACGACGACTACGCCCGCTCGCTGGCCGCCTATCGGCTGGCCGACGTGCTCCTGGTCAACCCGGTCCGCGACGGCATGAACCTCGTGGCCAAGGAGGGTCCGGTCCTGTCCGACCGCGGCTGCGCGCTCGTGCTCTCCCGTGAGGCGGGCGCGGCGGCGGAACTGTCGGCCGATGCCCTGATGATCAACCCGTTCGACGTCTGGGGCACCGCGCTGGCTTTGCGCGAGGCGCTCGAGATGCCTGATCCAGAACGCAGACGTCGCGCCGAATCCCTGGCCCGGGCCGCGTCGGCGATGCCGCCGAGAACCTGGTTCGCCGATCAGCTGGCCGCCCTCGACCGGCCGGGCGGCTAACGCCTCATGGCGGCGGCCAGCGCGTCCAGCAGCCGGACCACGCCGTCCGGGCCGTCCACCACCAGGTCGGCCAGCTCGATCAGCGCGGTCACCTCGGCGGAGCCGCTACACACGGCCAGGCCGCCGATCCCGTCGCGACGCAGCCGGGCCACCGCCTGGAAGGCCGGCACGTCCCCGAGATCGTCTCCGCAGTACATGACGGCCGAGGCGTCGCGTTCAAAAGTGAGGCTTGTCAGGGTCTGACCCTTGTCCGAGCCGGGCGGCCGCAGCTCGATCACCATCCGCCCCGGCTCCACTGCCAGGCCGGTCCGCCGGGCCAGCG
>JASIJN010000041.1 GCA_030050125.1 Streptosporangiaceae bacterium
CAGGGCATGGACGCGGTGCGCCTCGCGGTGCTGAACGAGGAGTTCCACCGGGCCGGGCTGCCCCGGGTGCTGCGCGGCATGGGCGAGGCGCTGGTCGGCCCGTCGCTGATCGTGCACGGAACGCCGCAGCAGCGCGCGCACTTCCTGCCCCGGATCATCTCCGGCGAGGACGTGTACTGCCAGGGGTTCTCCGAGCCAGGCCACGGCTCGGACCTGGCCGGGGTGCAGACCCGCGGCGTGGTCGACGGGGACGAGATCGTGATCACCGGGCAGAAGGTGTGGACCTCCGGGGCGTCCCGCGCCACCATGATGTTCCTGCTCTGCCGGACCGACCCGCGGGCCGAGAAGCATGCCGGCCTGTCGTACGTGCTGATCCCGTTCACCGGGCCGGGGGTGGAGTACCGGCCGATCCGGCAGATGTCCGGGGCGTCGGAATTCTGCGAGGACTTCCTGGACGGGGTGCGGGCCCCGCTGTTCAACGTGATCGGCGGCCTGGACAACGGCTGGCGGGTGGCCATGACCACGCTCGGTCACGAGCGCGGCGGCCGGGCCACCGTCCAGCACCTGGGCTACGAGCGGGAGTTCTGGGAGCTGGTCGACACCGCGCGCAAGCACGGCAAGACCGCCGACCCGCTGGTGCGCCAGCGGCTCGCCCGGGCCTACACCGGAGTGCAGATGATGCGGTTCAGCGGGCTGCGCACGCTGGCCGACCTCGCCGAGGGCCGCGCCCCCGGCCCCGAGGCGTCGGTGGCCAAGCTGCTCTGGAGCGAGTACCACAAGTGGCTGGGCGAGCTGGCGATGTCGATCGTGGGCACCGATGCGCTGATCCGCCCGGACGGCGCCGGCTACCCGACCACGGCCTGGCAGAACGTGTTCCTGTCCAGCCGCGCCGGGACCATCTACTCCGGGACCAGCGAGATCCAGCGCAACATCATCGGTGAGCGCGGGCTCGGGCTGCCGAAGGAGCCCGGGGTGGCGGGCTGATCGCCGATGCCTCCCGGCGACGCCGACCCGGCCCGGCCGCTGGTCACCCCGCTCGCCGCGCCGCTGGTCACCCCGCGGCGACTGCGGGAGTTCTTCGCCCCGCGCAGCGTCGCCGTGGTGGGCGCCTCCGACGCCTCGGGCTGGGCCAGGTTCGTGGCCGCGAGCAGCCAGGCGGCCGGGTTCCCTGGCCCGCTCATCCCGGTCCACCCGCGGCACGACACGGTCTTCGGGCGCGCCGCCATCCGCAGCCTGCGAGACCTGGATGAACCCGCTGACGTCGCGTTCATAATGGTTCCGGCCGAAGCGGTGGAGAGCGTTCTGGACGACGCGGGGGCCGCCGGCGTGCGCGGCGCGATCGTCCTGGCGGCCGGCTACCGCGAGCGCGGCGAGGCCGGACGTGAGCTCGAGCGGCGCATGATCGCCACCGCGCGGGCGCACGGGATCACCGTGCTCGGCCCGAACTGCCTTGGATTTCTGAACGCGCACGCCCCGGCCGCACCGTTCGCGCTGACGGTGCCCTCGCCGCTGCTTGCCGGGCCGGTGGGCATCGCGCTGCAGAGCGGCGCGCTGGCCAGCGTGGTGCTCGCGTTCGCTCGCGCTCACGCGATCGGCATCAGCACCCTCGCCACCCTGGGCAACGAGGCGATGATCGCCGCCACGGACGTGCTGGACTACCTGATCGAGGACGACGCGACCCGGGTGATCTGCCTGTTCCTCGAGCAGATCGGCGACCCGGTCCGGTTCGGCCTGGCGGCCGGGCGGGCCGACCGGGCGGGCAAGCCGGTGGTGGTGGTCAAGGTCGGCGCGAGCCCGGCGGGCCGCGAGGTGGCGCTGGCGCACACCGGCGCGGTGGCCGGCGACGACGCGGTGGTCGACGCGGCGCTGCGCCAGCTCAACGTCATCCGGGTGCGCAGCATCGAGGAGATGCTGTGCACCGCCGCGCTGCTCGGCTACGACCGGTGGCCTCGCGGCCGGCGCATGGGCGTGGTCACCGCGTCCGGCGGTGCCTGCGACCTGATCGCCGACCGCGCGACCGCCGAGGGGATCGAGATCCCGGCGTTCGCGGCGCCGACGGCGGAGGCGCTCACGCCGCTGGTGCCGCCGTTCGCCGCGGTGCGCAACCCGCTCGACGTCACCGGCTACTTCCTGGCCAACCGGAGGACGTCGGCGCTGACCCCGGTCGACCACGCCCTGGACGCGGCGGTGACCGACCCCGGGCTGGACTTCGTGCTGTTCACCGGGCTGGTCCTGCCCGACGCCCGGCCGCCCGATCCGGTGCAGGCCGCGGTGCTGGGCGAGCGGGCCGCCTGGCTCGGCCGGCGGATCGCGTCCGCCCCGATCCCGGTGATCGCCATCGCCCACACCTGCGTGAACGTCAGCGACTACGGCCGGGAGCTGCTGTGCGACGCGGGCATCCGGCTGCTCGGCGGCATCGACCTCGGCATGACCGCGCTCGGTCACGCGCTGCGCTGGCTGGAGAGCCGGGGCCGGCCGGGCCTGGAGGT
Organism: Streptosporangiaceae bacterium; assembly: GCA_030050125.1. Next base: position 2,490 of record JASIJN010000041.1, read on the forward strand.
CCTCCCGGCCGTCGGGGCGCGTCGC
>JASIJN010000042.1 GCA_030050125.1 Streptosporangiaceae bacterium
GCTGCGCGAGCCTGAGCAGCTCGCCGACGGCGATGACCGAGCCGAACGCTATGGCGTTCTGCGGGTCGGCGAGCCGCGCGGCGGCCGTGTGGGCCACGGCGGCCACCACCATCATCCCGACCGCGGCCAGGAGCAGAAGCCGGCCGGAGTCCATGGCCTGCCACGAGGGCAGCCGGTCGTCGGCCTGGCGCATCGCCACCGGATCCTCCCGCCGCCGCTAACCCTCGATGACCCGCAGCGGCGCGGTCGGGTCGTCGTGGTCCTGGGCCGTCACCGTCTGCCGGTCCACCGGTGCCTGGGCGCGCTCGGGCAGCCGCCAGCCGTCCCGGTGCAGGGCGGCGATGAACGCCTCCACCAGCGCCGGGTCGAACTGGGTCCCGGCGCCCCTGCGCAGCTCGTCGATGGCTTCGCTCATCGGGCGGGCCTCGCGGTAGGAGCGGGTCGAGGTCATCGAATCGAACGCGTCGGCCACCGCGATGATCCGGGCGAACTCGGGAATCTCGTCGCCGGCGAAGCCCATCGGGTAGCCGGTGCCGTCGATCTTCTCGTGATGGTGCATGATCCCGGCCAGCGCCTCGTTGAGGAAGCCGATCTCCCGGACGATCTCCAGGCCGCGCATCGGATGCAGCTGGATCGCGGCGAACTCCTCCTCGGTCAGCGGCCCGGTCTTCTGCAGCACCTTGGTCGGCACCCCCAGCTTGCCCACGTCGTGCAGCATGCCGGCGAACTTGATCGCCTCGGCCCGGTCCGCGCGCATGCCGATCTGCCGCGCGATCATCCCCGACCCGCGCGATACCCGCTCGCTGTGGCCGCGGGTGTAGAAGTCCTTGGTCTCCACCGCCTGGCAGAGCGCCGCCATGGTGGCCGCGTAGGCGCGCTGCTGCTCGGCGAACTGTCCCATGGCCCAGCGGGCCACGAACAGCGGGACCAGCACCAGCACGGCGGCGAAGGGTCCCATCACCGTCCACAGCGCCGCGATCACCAGGCCGAGTGCGGCGTAGCCCAGGTCGGAGGCCAGCAGCAGCGGCAGGCCGGTATCGAGCTGGAGCCGGCGCGGCAGCGGGCCATCCTGCCTGGTGAGCTGCAGTACCCCCCACATCAGGCCGAGGTTCACGAACACGTGCGCGGCGGCGGCCGCGGCGAACGGCCAGACGATCGCGGGGAAGTCATCCGGCCTGGGCAGGCCGACACGGCCGCCGAGCGCGACGAACGTCTCCCCCGCCGCGAAGCCCGACACCGCGTACATGCCGCCGTTGAACACCCGCTCGGCGACCAGGAGCTTGCGCCGGAGGCTGACCACGGACACCGCCCCGACCAGCGCCGCGCCCACGGGCCCGAGCAGCACCACGGCGGCCAGGGTGGCCGACGAGCTGGGCGACCACGCCGACTGGCGCGCGGCGAGGGGGGTCGGGGTGGAATCGCAGATCAGGAACAGCAGCATGATCGCGCCGAGCGCCATCCACCAGCTCGCGCTCATCGGACGGCCGGAGAGCCTCGGGGCGACGACCGACGCGGCCGCTATCACGACCACCGCGATGTAGATCCACGCTGCGCGTGAGACCCTGCCCATGACCGACCCTCAGCAACCTCGACCGACGTGCACCGGCGATGGGCCAGGCGCAGTGGCGACGTTGCGGCACCGGCCGGGCGCCGCCACTCAGGGTAACGCGGTCGAACGCATTCGCGAAGGGCTCCGCCACAACATGCGCCCGCCGGGCACCGGGGCGGGCGGGCCGCTAGTCGACCCGGAACTCGGTGATCTCGAGCTCGGCGCGCACCGCCTCGATCCGGGTCATGACCTTGATCCTCAGCTCGCGCGGCGCGGATTCGCCGCCGCAGGTCTTGTGCACCAGCCGTTTCACGGCCTCTTCCAGGCCGTACTCGCGCAGGCACGGGCCGCACTCATCGAGGTGCTCGCGGATCTGGGTGTAGCCCTGACCTTCGATCTCGCCGTCCAGATAGGTGTACAGCCGCGCGAGCACCTCGCTACACGGCACATCATGCGGCTTACCGCAGCTCATCCCGCGTCCCTTCCGGACTCTTCGCCCGATGGCGACGCCTCGGTGGGGGCGGTGTGCGCCGCCCTGACCAGGCCCTCTTTGGCCGCGTAGTCCTGGAGCATCTCCCGGAGCTGCCTGCGCCCGCGGTGCAGGCGCGACATCACGGTCCCGATCGGGGTGCCCATGATGTCGGCGATCTCCTTATAGGCGAAGCCCTCGACGTCAGCCAGGTAGACGGCGATGCGGAACTCTTCGGGGAGAGCTTGCAACGCTTCCTTGACATCGGAATCGGGGAGCCGCTCGAGCGCCTCGGCCTCGGCCGATTTCAGCCCGGCCGAGCTGTGTGACGCGGCCCTGGCCAGCTGCCAGTCCTCGATTTCCTCGGTACCAGCCCGCTGCGGTTCGCGCTGGCGCTTGCGGTAGGTGTTGATGAACGTGTTGGTCAGGATCCGGAACAGCCAGGCCTTGAGGTTGGTGCCCTCCTGGAACTGGTGGAAGGATGCGTACGCCTTGGCGAACGTCTCCTGCACCAGGTCCTCGGCGTCGGCCGGGTTACGGGTCATCCGCATCCCCGCGGCGTACAGCTGATCCAGGTACGGCAAGACATCATGCTCAAAGCGCTCGCTGCGCTCTTCGAGTGTCTCCGGGACCGGACTCACCCCCTCCACGCTAGCTGGCTGCGGCCGGCCACTCGGCCATCTGCCGCCTGGCCAACCATCACGGCGGGAGGATACAACGCCGGGCCCCCGGAACTCGCGCCCCATTACCGTCGGGACGCTCTTCAGCGCCGGAACGTGATCGCGCGGCGGGCTGCTCGCTATCGGCACAGGCGTTGCAACACGCTGCGCTGTGGCTTCATTCCGCCCGCCGCAGCGCGGGCGTGCTCAGCGCCGCAATCGGTCCCATTTGCCCTGGCACTTTACGCACCGGGCCGCCTCAGGCCTGGCCTCGAGCCGGCCTTCGGGAACGACGGCACCGCAGTCCGCGCAGGTGCCGTAGGTGCCGAGCTCGATGCGGCGGAGGGCATCGAGCACCTCCGTGCGCTGCATCCTGGCCAGGGCCAGGATCGCCTCACTGCGTTCGGACTCGGAGAGGTTGGCCCCGGCGTCGGCCGGATCCTGCGGATAGTCCAGGACGCGCTCGTCCTCCTCCTGCTCGCCCTTGAGCACCGAGATGGACCTGTCCAGCTCGGAGCAAATCTCCTCCAGGCGCTTTCGAGCGGTGGCGGTATCCATCGATACCTACCCTCCTATCCGCCTAAGGCCCGGCAGCGCCGAATGGGTGTTCCTTGCTGCCCGGGCCGGTCCGGCCCTACAGCAGCTTGTCGGCGATGCTGCCGGAGGTTCCTTGGGATGACGCGCCCCGGGATCGGCCGGAACGCGCGGTGGGCGCGACCGGTCCCCGGCCCGGTTCGGGCGGAGCCGGTTCGACGCGCGTGATGAGCTCGGGGCCGTTGTTGCGCACCGAGTTGACCACGGTGGAGACCGGGTACGAGATCAGCCCGCTGGAGGCCGCCGGAGCCAGCAGCGCGGTCAGGTCGGCCGGGTCGTCGGCGGCCGGGTCGAGCCAGTCCGCCCAGCGGTCCGGCTCGATGATCATCGGCATCCGGTCGTGGATCTTGCCCAGCTCATCCGGGGCGCTCGTGGTGATGATCGTGGCCGTCCACAGCCAGGCCCGGTCGTGATCGTCCGGCAGCGCGGCATCGCGCCACAGCTCGTACAGGCCCGCGAAGGCCAGCGGGCCGCCGTCGCCGCGGCAGATGAAATAGGGCTGTTTAGCCCCGCCCCGCCCGTCCCCGCCCTTGCCGCCCGGGGTGTCGTCCTCGGTGCCGTCGGGCCGCTGCCACTCGTAGTAGCCGTCGGCGGGCAGCAGGCAGCGGCGGCGCCTGAACGCGTGCCGGAAGGCGGGCTTGGCGGCCACCGTCTCGGCCCGGGCGTTGATCAGGCGGCTGCCGATCTTGGGGTCCTTGGCCCAGAACGGCACCAGCCCCCAGCGGACCACCCGCAGCTCGCGAGCGACGCCCGCCGGCGCCGAGGACTCCGGGGACTCCGGGGCGCGCTCGTCGCGGGTGATCACCGCGTAGACGCGCTTGGTCGGCGCGACGTTGTAGTCGGGCTCGAGCGGCTCGGAGGCACGGTCGCGCTCGATGCGGAACTCCTCCAGGAGTTCTATCCGCCTACGCGCGGACGCATACCGGCCACACATGTCCTCACCTTGACCGCTTCGGGGGTCGCCGGGGACTGTCTCCCCAGTTTTGCTCGCCCGCGGTTGCGGGGAGCACAGATTGTGCCAGTTCATAGCCAACATCCGGGTTTGCCAAACCTCGTCGGGCAAATCCGGGGCTAGTTTCGTGATCCGGGAACCCTTCCCCGCCCGGCGCGGACCATGCAC
>JASIJN010000327.1 GCA_030050125.1 Streptosporangiaceae bacterium
GGCCGTGCGGGATCGTGAACAGCCCGGGACCGACCACGTGCAGGGAAAGCGCACGCGGGTCCGGTTCGATGGCCGCCGGCCCACTGGGCTCCCCGGGCCTGGGCCGCGGCGCGGCCAGCGGCAGCGGCAGCAGCAATGGCTCGGGCCGTGGATGCCCCTCCGGGATCACGCCGAACATGTCGGCGATCTCGCGCTCATACCAGAAAGCGGCGCCCAGGCGCGGCGTCAGCGCCGGGTAGCCGGCCGCCGCGATGGGCAGGACGGCCTCCGCCACCGATATGCCGTCCTCGGCGGCCAGGTGCGCGGACAGCACCAGCCCCTCGGGCCGCGCGGTGCCGAACAGCCCGGCGAACCTCCGGCCCGCCGCGACCGCGGCGGACACCTCGGCCCAGACCTCGGCAGCGTCGCTCACCAGCCGGGAACCCATCCTGTCCGGGGTCACGCCCCCACCTCCAGCTGGTGCACGGCGCGCGTCAGCAGCGCGGTCAGCTCGCCCGGCGGGTGGACGCCGAGCACGAGCAGCGCGACGACCCCGGCGACCACGGGGACCACCATCCAGGCGCTCGGCTCACCCCGGGCCGGCGGCGCCGACCGGCCCGGGGTCATCCCGGCGCGCCTCGGGGTGAGGAGCATCCGGTTCGCCGCGGCCGACAGGCCCAGGAATGCCAGCGTGACCAGGACGATCAGGACCGCGGCGGCCACGTTGGAGGAGGCGCCGAACCCGCCTTCCACGATCTCGAACTCACTGCGGAAGATGCCGAACGGCGGCATCGCGGCCAGGGCGAGGATCGCCATGCCGAACAGCGGCCCGCTCCAGGGCAGCAGGTCCAGGCCGCCGGTGATCTCCGAGATGCGCTTGCTGCCGAACTTGTGCACCAGCACCCCGGCGCCCATGAACGCGTTGCCCTTGGCCGCGGCGTGCGCGAGCACGTGCAGCAGCACCCCGGCCAGCGCGATGGGGACGCCGAAGCTGACCCCGATGGCCAGGATCCCCATGTGCTCGACGCTGGAGTAGGCGAGCATCCGCTTCACGTCCCGCTGGTCGAGCAGGTAGAGCGCGGCGAGCAACAGGGAGGCGACCCCGAAGGCCAGCAGCATGTCGCGGGGGAAGCGCGGCCCGAGCACCGCGACCGCGACCTGGTAGTAGCGCAGGATCGCGTAGAAGCTGACCACGAGCAGCGAGCCGGACAGCAGGGCGGACACCGGGGTGGGCGCCTCGGAGTGCGCGTCGGGGAGCCAGGTGTGCATCGGGACCAGGCCCATCTTGGTGCCGAACCCGACCACGGCCAGCGCGAACGCCAGCCGGACCGGGGTGTGCGGCAGCCGGGCGCCCGCCCGCAGCAACGGGACGAACGAGAGGTTGTAGTGCTCGCCGAGCACCTGAGCGCCCGCGTAGTAGGCGAAGATCGTCGCGAGCAGCGCGAGGCCGAGCCCGGCCGAGGCGATCAGGATGTATTTCCAGGCCGCCTCGGCCGCGCCGTCGGTGTTCTCGATCGCGACCAGCAGCGCCGAGATGACGGTGGTCACCTCGACCGCGATCCACAGCAGCGCGAGGTTGCTCATCATCGGCGCGGCCAGCATCGTCCACGCGAAGAGGTTCAGCCCGGCGTAAAAGCGCCTGGAGTACCGGGAGAAGCCGGCCTCGCCCCGTCGCCGGGTCGGGGCCAGGTACCCGATCGAGTACACCGCGACCGCGGCGTACAGGAAGCTCGTGGCCAGCAGGAAGACCGCGCTGACGGCGTCGATCCGCAGGTAGGACAGGTAGCCGAGGTCACGGTGCGCGACCTCGGGAACCAGCGCCAGGACCAGGCCGAAGCAGGCGACCCCGGCGATCGCGGTGACCGCCTCGGCGAGCGCGGCCGGGGCTCGCAGCGAGACCAGGGCGGCGGCGAACGGCAGGACGATCAGCAGCAGGACGACGACGACCATCGCTCAGCCTCGCAGGGTGGTGAGGTCGGCGGTGGACAGCGACTCGGCGCGGCCGTGGTGCACCCGGATCAGCAGCTCGAACACGACGACCGCGACCAGCAGGTCGAACAGGAACGCCACCTCGAGGATCAGCGGCAGGCCGGCGGCCACCACCAGGGCCGCCAGGGAGATCCCGTTCTCCAGCGACAGGAAGCCGATGGCCTGGGAGGCCACGTCACGACGCATGATCATCAGCACGAACGCGACCAGCGCCACCGATACCGAGATCTCCAGCGCGGTGGGCGGGAGGACCGGGCTGGAGATGCCCAGGGCCCGGACCGCGAAGAAGCCGAACGCCGCCACGGCGATGGCCAGCAGCACGGTGCTGGCCAGGCCAAGGGACCCGCTGCCCGCGATCTCGGTCCAGCCCGGCGCCGGGTCGTCCTCGCCTCCCCGGCCGATGCCGCGCAGCAGCCGGCGCAGCACGATCGGGACGATCACGACCTTCAGCGCCGCGGAGAGCGCCGCGAGCACGTAGAGGTCGGGCAGGTGCCGCACGGCCGCGACCAGGATGGCCAGCACCGAGATCAGGGCGGATTGCACCGCGTAGAGGCGCACCTGGTCGCGCAGCAGCGCCTGGCGGAACATGCCGAACTCGGCCAGCAGCACGCCCAGCGCGATCACGCTCGAGCCGCCCGAGTAGACGCTCGGCGCCGCCACCGCGGCGGCCGCCCCTGCCAGCGCGGACATCAGCCGCCCCCTAGGTAGAGAGTGAACACGCCGAGGACCGCCAGCAGGAACGCCGCGGCCGCGAATTCGGTGATCTTGAAAAGCCGGAGCTTGGCGAACGAGTTGTCGATGACGGCCACGACGATCCCCAGGACGGCCGCCTTCCCGAGCAGCGCGACGATCGCCAGCACCACCGACGGGACCCGCGCGGTCGCCGACAGGCCCCACGGCGCGACGAACACGTTGAGCAGGATCGTGTACAGGATCAGCTGCTTCATCGACGAACCCCACTTCAGCAGCGCGAAGTAGGGGCCGGAGTGCTCGAACGGCCGTGCTTCCTCGATCATCCCGAACTCGTTGGTTCCGGAGTGCGTCTCCACCGGGATCCGGCCGGTCTCGTACAAGATCACCATGAACAGCGCCGCCGCCGCGAGCAGGTGGGCGGGCCGCACGATCTGGCTGGCCGACGAGCGGACGGTGGCGGCCAGCGCGTAGGGCAGGTCCGTGCCGGTCACCAGCGCCACAACGAAGATCACGAAGAGCATGACCGGCTCGGTGATCGCGGCGAAGGTCTTCGCCCGGCTGGCACCGAGCTGTGCGTACGGGCTCCCGGTCTCCGAGGCCGCGACCGCCACGGCGAAGCTGGCCAGCGACAGGATGAGGCCGCCGCCAAGGATGTCGCCCATGTAGCCCAGCGGCAGCCCGAAGCTGGTGAGCACCGGGATCAGCAGCGGCACGGTCAGGTAGCAGGCCGCGGCGGCGACGGGGGCGGCCAGGAAGACCCAGCTCGACCCCTCGGGGGCCAGCGCCTCCTTGCGCAGCAGCTTGGCCAGGTCATAGTAAGGCTGCAGCACCCGCGGGCCGGCCCGGCCCTGCAGTCGCGCCTCGACCCGCGCGATCACGCCCGAGATCCCGGGCGCGGCAAGGGCGACGGTGGCGACCTGCAGCAACTGGATGACCGGTATCGGAAGAGTGCCGCTCACCGATCGGCTCCCGCGACCTGGGTCAGGGGCTGCACGCCCCTGAGATGTTTACCGGGCGGCTCCGGCACCACGTCTGTCACTGACGGCCTCCTCCTCAGCCTGCCGGTCTCCCGGTCCAGGTTGCAGAGGCCATTAGCGAGACGTTCCCGCGGTTGTGGCGAGCCTCATCGCCGGTCCCCATTGTGGCGCAAGCCCCGCCGGCCCTGCAAATTCACTCGGGTACCTCTGGTCACCATGGCGCCGGAGGTGTCGCCGTCGGCTGCGCGCCTTACAGTGGATGGTGGCGATGGAGCTCGCCGAGTGCCGCCCTCGAGGGCTGATGGCTCCTGATAACACGCCGTGACGGCGAGAACAGGAGCATCCCATGCCCCGCCTTGATTCATCCAGCATCGCGGGATCCGCCGAGCGAACGAGGGCGCTCTCCGGTGCCGCGGGCGCAGGCCAGCGGCCCGCCTGTACCAGCCTGCTGTACCGGGACGCGGCCCGGCAGCAGGCCGGTAACCGGCCTGACCGGTCCATGGTCAGCGATCTCAACCTCGATCAGGTCGTGGCGGCGGTCGCCGGGGACCGCGAAGAGCGGGAGCTGATCGCTCGCGTGCTCGACGAGCAGGTCCGCGACGCCGACGCGATCCGGTACCGGCACGAGGTGTTCCAGGACCTCGAGGACGCCGGCCTGGCCCGGGCCGCGGCCCAGTTCTGCGGGCAGATGCGCGAGGTGCGCGTTCACCTGGACCAGCTGGCCAAGATGCACTCCGCTCGCGAGCGCGAGGGCTGGTTCCTTGACGCGGCCGCGATCTACTGCGACGCGGTCCGCGCACTGGCCGCCGACCTGGACGCACGCGCGATCACCTCCCGGGGCCTGCGCGCGTTCCGTGACTATCTCGCCGGCTACGCGGCCTCGACGGGCTTCACCCGGCTCGCCGCCGACACCGCGGGTCGCCAGAGCGATCTGGCCGCCATCACCTACCAGGTGCGGATCAAGGGACTGCGGGTAGAAGTCAGCCGGTACGAGGGCGAACCCGACTACAGCGCCGAGATCCAGGAGACGTTCGAGCGGTTCCAGCAGGGCGCGGTGAAGGACTACCGGGTGACGTACCGCACCTGGCCGGGCATGACCCACGTCGGCGCGCAGATCGCGGAACTGGTCGCGCGCCTGTTCCCGGCCGAGTTCGGCGCGCTGACCGGGTACTGCCTCGAGCACTCCGGGTTCGTGGATCCGGTGATCCGCGAG
>JASIJN010000328.1 GCA_030050125.1 Streptosporangiaceae bacterium
GCAGCCGCTTTAAAAGCTCGGCGAGCCTCGCGTCGGGCGCGTCAGCCACTTGCCCCTCCCCGGCGATCCCTCCCAATCCCGAATATAGGCCGAAACGGACGCACTCGTCAGGACGCGCGAGATCACGGCTCGAAGTGCGGGTAGCGGTAATCGTAGGCCGGCAGGTGGTTGCGCTTGACCGAACGCGGGCTGGCGAAGCGGATCACGTTCCAGACCGTCCCGGCCTTGTCGTTGGTGCCGGACGCGCGCGCGCCGCCGAACGGCTGCTGCCCGACCACCGACCCGGTCGGCTTGTCGTTGACGTAGAAGTTCCCCGCGGCGTACCGGAGCGCGTCGTCGGCCTGCCGGATCGCGGCCGCGTCGGCGGCGAACACCGCGCCGGTGAGTCCGTACGGCGTGGACTCGTCGACCAGGCGCAGGGTCTGCTCCCAGTCGCCGTCGTCGTAGACGTAGGCGGTGAGCACCGGGGCGAACAGCTCCTGGGTCAGGAACGGCGAGGCCGGGTCGGACACCTCGAGCACGGTCGGGTCGACGAACCAGCCGACCGAATCGTCGGTGGCGCCGCCCGCCACGACCAGGTTCTCGGCCCGGGCCCGGGCCAGCGCGTCCGCGTGCTTGCCGAACTGCCGGGCGTTGATCACGGCGCCGACGTAGGTCTGCGGCTCGGTCGGGTCGCCGACCACGACCGACTCGGTCAGCGCGACCAGGCGGTCCCTGAGCTCGGGCCACAGGCTGCGCGGCGCGTACAGCCGGGACGCGGCCGAACACTTCTGGCCCTGGTACTCGTAGGCGCCCCGGACGCAGGCGGTCGCGAGCGCAGCGACATCCGCGGTCGGGTGGGCCAGGACGAAGTCCTTGCCGCCGGTCTCGCCGATCAGGCGGGGGTAGTTGCGGTAGGAGCCGACGTTCGCGCCCACCGTCTGCCAGATGTGCTGGAACGTCGCGGTCGACCCGGTGAAGTGCACGGCGGCCAGGTCGCGGTGGGCCAGCGCCACCGCGCCGATCTCCGGGCCGTCGCCGTAGACCACGTTGATGACGCCGTCGGGCAGCCCGGCCTCGCGCAGCAGCTCCAGGGACAGGTGCATGACCAGGGAGGCGCTCTCGGCCGGCTTCCAGACCACGGTGTTGCCGAGCACGGCCGGGCCGAAGGCCAGGTTGTTCATGCAGGTGAAGTTGAACGGCGAGATCGCGAACACGAACCCCTCGAGCGGCCGGTAGTCGGCCTGGTTCCACATCCCGGGCAGCGATCCGGGCTGCACGTCGTACATGTCGAGCATGTTCTTGACGTTGGCCCGGATGAAGTCCACGGTCTCGCAGGCCGCGTCGATGTCGGCCTGGTAACTGGTCTTCGACAGCTCCAGCATGGTGGCCGCGTTCAGCCGGTCCCGCCACGGCCCGTGCTGCAGCATGTCGGCCGCGCGCAGGAACGGCGCGGCGCGCTCCTCCCAGGGCAGCCTGCCCCACCAGGCGGACGCGGCCACGGCGGCCTCGATCGCCGCGGTGGCCTCGGCCGCCCCGGCGTGGTGCACATGCCCGAGAACCCGCGCGTGCTCGTGCGGGGTGACGATGGGCGCGCGGCGGCCGGTGCGCACCTCGCGGCCGGCGATGACGTTCGCGACGTCGAAGTCGGCCTGGCGGGCCTCCTTCAGCGCCGCCGCGATGCTCACCCGCTCCGGCGATCCGGCCGCGAACATCAGCGGCGCGGTGGGCCCGATCGGGAACAGCGCGGTCCGGGCCGCGGGAACACTCATGACAGGATCTCCGAACGCTCAGGCACCCGCTTGATCTGGTGCGACACCCCGCACTCTAGGCAGGCGAGACAGCCTGGGCTTCGGCTCAGCTGCGGAAGTTCCCGGCTCGGTTTCCTACGATTGTCGCAACGGCCGCCGGGCCATGGCGGCCGGGAGGCGGTGACGGGCGTGAAGGACGTGCAGACGGCCGTCGACCAGCTCGGCGCGGCGCTGGCCCATCCGGTCCTGGTCGAGGACGCCCGGCACCGGCCGATCTGGTGGAGCCCCCAGGGCCAGGTGGACGGCACCAGGATGCGCACGATCCTGCAGCACGAGGTGGACCCGGCCGCGGCCGCGGTGGTCGCCAGGCTGGGACTGGCCCGGGCCCGGGGGCCGGTGCGCACCCCGGCCGTGCCCGAGGCCGAGATGCTGCCGCGATGGTGCGTGCCGTTGCGCGCTGGCCGGCAACTGCTCGGCTACCTGTGGGTGCTCGACGGCGACGAGACCCTGACCGAGGAGCAGCTGCCGCAGATCGTGGCGTGCGCGGATCTGGCCGCGACGTTCCTGGCCCAGACCCCGATGACGTCCGCGGGACGCGCCCGCCGCCGCTCGGCGCTGCTGGCCCGCCTGGCGGCCGGCCCGGACGACAACGCGGCCAGGGACCTGATCGCGCTGGAGGAACTCGACCCGGCCGTCACGGTCGTGGTGAACGCCCCGCGGGCGGCCGGCGGCTGGTTGCTGCGCGATGACATGAGCGTGCACGCCGGCCGGCGGCCGCGGGCC
>JASIJN010000329.1 GCA_030050125.1 Streptosporangiaceae bacterium
ACCTGACCTGCGCGATGGTGCTGGCCGACCTGCTGGCGGCCGAGCTGCCCACCGAGATCCAGCCCGCGGTCACGCCCGCGCCGGCCCAGGGGAAGCAGGCACAGGCGCAGCAGGCACAGGAAAAGCAGGCACAGGAGGAGCCGGTGGCCGAGGAGGCGCGCCGCCTGCGCACCACCGTCGGCCAGCTCGAGCACGCGCTGACCGCCCGGATCCGCATCGAGCAGGCGATCGGCGTGCTGGCTGAGCGGCACCGCATCCGTCCTCGCCAGGCCTTCGAGCAGCTCAGGTCCGCCGCGCGCAACCGGGGCCGCCGGGTGATCGACATCGCGACCGACGTGGTGGCCAGCGCGTCGAATCCGCTGCTGCAGCTGCCCGAGGAGCTGTCCCGGCAGCGCTCCGCCCCGCGTCACGCGGCCAGGAACACGCGGCGCGTTCTGCGTTCGGAATAGCCGTCCCGCCGGTCTTCGTACACACTTGGTTCACGCCTGACCACGGAGGGTAACAACCCTGTCGAGGAGGGGGCGTGGCGGACGTCGACGGGGAGCACGGCGGCCATCCCGGCCGGCTGCTCATCATCGGTGGCGCGGAGGAGCGCTGCCACGGTGCCGCGCTGCTGGAGCGGTTCGTCAACCTGAGCGGCGGGGCCAGCGCCAGGATCGCGCTGGTCACGACCGCCACCGGGGCACCCGATCAGGTGCACGCCGACTACGAGCAGGTCTTCCGCAGGCTCGGCGCCGACCGGACCGTGCCGCTGCGGGTACGCGGCCGCGCCGACGCCGACGGCACCGACGCGGCCAGGGTGCTGGAGGACGCGACCGGCGTGTTCGTCAGCGGCGGCGACCAGTCCCGGCTGCGGACCCTGGTCGGCTCCAGGATCAACGAGATCCTGCGCGACCGGCTGACCGGCGACGGCCTGGTGGTCGCCGGGACCAGCGCGGGCGCCACCGCCATGGGCCGCACGATGATCCTCGGCGGCCAGGGGGGCGAGGTGTCCGCGGCGACGGTGCGGACCGGTCCCGGGCTCGGGCTGATCCCGAAGGTCCTCATCGACATGCACGTCGGCGGGCGCGGCCGGCTGCCCAGGCTGCTCAGCGCCGTCGCGCTGGACCCGGACCACCTGGGCGTCGGCATCGACGAGAACACCGGGATCCTGGTCGAGGACGGCGGCTTCGAGGTGCTGGGCACCGGCGTGGCCACGGTCGTCGACGCGGAGCATGCGACGGTGGTGCACGCCGAAGGCGACGACGACCCGATCACCCTGTTCGGCGTCCGGCTGCACTTGCTGCCCTCGGGCTGCATCTTCGACTTCGCCACGCGCGAGGCCACGATCGGGCCCGCGCACGACCGGTACTGACTGGCGTCATCGCCGCCCGTTCACCCACGTAGGGAGCGTCACGTGCGCCTGGGAGACCTGCGTCATCTGTGCGGACCGAACGTCTTCACCGACCGGCCGGCCTGCTGCGCGCGGATCGAGCTGGGCGAGCTGACCGGCCGGGAGACCACCGACGACCCCGGCTTCGCCGGGCGGCTGGCCGCGGCGCTGCCCGGCCTGGCCGAGCATCACTGCGCCGCCGGGCGCCCGGGCGGGTTCCTCGAGGCGATGGCGCGCGGGACCTACTTCGGCCATGTCACCGAGCACGTGGCCCTGGAGCTGTCCGGCCTGGCCGGCCGCGAGGTCCACCTCGGCCGGACGATGTGGGCGGGCGCCGACGGCCGCTACGACATCATGATGGAGTGCCCGCGGGACGAGCCGGCCCGGTCCGCGGTCCCGCGCGACCTGCTTACCCTGGCCGTCGCCACGGTCGGCGAGGTGCTGGCCGGGCGGGTGCCCGACCTGGCCGGCGAGCTGGCCCGGATCTCGGGGGTGGTGGAGCGGGAGCGGCTCGGCGTGAGCACTGCCGCGCTGGCCGCGGCGGCCCGCGACCGCGGCATTCCGGTCCGCCGGATCGGCGGCCGGAGCATGCTCCGGCTCGGCTACGGCCGCCACCGCCGGCTGGTGTGCGCGGCGCTCACCCAGCAGACCTCGGTCATCGGCGCGGACATCGCGGCCGACAAGATGCTGGCCAAGGAGCTGCTGGCGGACGCGGGCATTCCGGTGCCCGAGGGGATGGTGGCCTGGAGCGCGCAGGAGGCGGCCGCGGCCGTCGAGACCCTGGGCGCGCCGGTGGTGATCAAGCCGCGGACGGGCAGCCACGGGGTCAACGTGAGCGTCGGGGTGACGTCCGCAGGCGACGCGGCGGCCGCCTACGCCCAGGCGACCGCCGGGCAGGCCGGGGTCATCGTGGAGCGGTTCGTGCCGGGCACCGACTACCGGGTGCTGGTCGTCGACGGCCGGGTGATCGCCGCGGCCCAGCTGTGCCCGGCCGCGGTGACCGGCGACGGCCGCAGCGAGATCGGCGAGCTGGTCGCCCTGGTCAACCGCGACCCGCGCCGTGGCGACGGCCACTCGCGGGCGCTGACCAGGATCCGGCTCGACGACGGAGCGCTGGCGCACCTGGCCGCGCAGGGGCTCGACGCCCGCAGCGTGCCCGCCTGCGGCCAGGTGGTCACGCTGCGGCGCAACGCGAACCTGTCCACCGGCGGGACCAGCCGGGACGTCACCGACCTGATCCACGAGGACGTGGCCGCCCTGTGCTGCCGCGTGGCCGCCGTGATCGGCCTCGATGTCTGCAGCATCGACCTGCGGCTGGCCGACATCGCGGCGCCGTACAAGTCGGGGGGACGACCCCCGGAGACCGCCCCGAATATTAACGGCGCGGTCATCGAGGTCAACGCCAGCCCGGGCCTGCGGATGCACCTGTCTCCCGCCGAGGGGCGGCAGCGGGACGTGGCCGGCGCGATCATCGACAGCCTGTATCCCCCCGGCGCGCCGTCCCGGGTCCCGGTCGTCGCGGTCACCGGGACCAACGGCAAGACCACGACGGTCCGGATGATCGGCCATATCCTGCGGCAGGCCGGGCTGCGGGTCGGCATGGCCACCACCGACGGCGTGTACTGCGGCGACCGGCTGATCTACGACGCGGACGCGTCGGGGCCGCGGTCGGCCGAGATGGTGCTGGACGACACCAGCGTGGAGGCCGCGGTGCTGGAGACGGCCAGGGGCGGGATCATCCGCGGCGGCCTCGGCTACGACAGGGCCGACGTCGCCGTGATCACCAACATCAGCGCCGATCACCTGGGCGCGGACGGCGTCGAGGATCTCGACGAGCTGGTCCGCGTCAAGTCCCTGATCGCCGAGGAGATCCACGACGGCGGGACCTTGGTGCTGAACGCCGACGACCCGGCGGTCGCGGCCATCGCCGAGCGACCGCGGGTCCGCCGCAACCACCCGCTGATCAGGTACTTCAGCCTGTCGGAGGGCAACCCGCTGGCCGAGCGGCACCGGCGGCAGGGCGGGATCACCTGCGAGCTGCGCGACGGACGGCTGGTCGAGTTCGGAGCGGGCGGGGCCCTGACCCTGATCGGCGTGGCCGACCTGCCCGGCGCGTTCGACGGCCGTGCCCGGCACCTGATCGCGAACGCGCTGGCCGCGGCCGCCGCCTGCCGCGCCGTCGGCGTGAGCGCCAAGGACATCAGGCGGGCCCTGGCCACGTTCGCCCCGGGCGAGTCCAATCCCGGCCGGGGCAACGTCTACCTGGCCGACGGGGTTCCGGTGATCCTGGACTACGGCCACAACGCCGCGGCGCTGCACGCGACCGGCCGCATGCTCAGCGACGTCTGGGGCGGCGACCCGGTCGCCGCCATCACCCTGCCCGGCGATCGCCGCGACGACCTGGTCGCCGCCGCCGCCGAGGCGGTCGCAGCCTGGTTCGGCCGGGTCGTCGTCTACGAGGATGCCGACCGGCGCGGCCGCACGGCCGGCGAGATGACCAGCCTGATCACCGCGGCGATGCGCCGGGCCAGGCCGGACGTCAGCTGCGTCGCGGCCGAGGGCCCGC
>JASIJN010000330.1 GCA_030050125.1 Streptosporangiaceae bacterium
CGGCGTACAGCAGCCCGTCGGCGACGTTGTCCAGCACCGGCTGGTGCTCGGCCAGGAAGAACTGCTGGAACACGAAGCCGATGCTCAGAGCCCGCAGCCCGGCCAGCTGCCGGTCGCTGAGCGTGCTCACGTCCAGGCCGGCCACCCGCACGGTCCCGGAGGTCGGCAGGTCAAGGGTGCCCGCCAGGTGCAGCAGCGTGGTCTTGCCCGACCCCGAAGGCCCGAGCACCGCCACCAGTTCCCCGGCGGCCACCGACAGGCTCACCCCGCGCAGGGCCGGGACCGGCGGCCTGCCAGGGTAGACCTTGGTGACGTTCTCGAGTTCCAGTACCGGTCCGGTGGCCAGGGCCAGCGCCGGGCCCGGGGCTCCCGCGGGCAGGGCCATCGCGGCGTGCCCGCTCATATCCCGGGCACCACGACGCGCTGGCCGGCCCTCAGGCCGCTGCTGGTGACCTGTACCAGCCCGGCCGCGTCGTCGAACAGGCCCGGCGTCACGCTGACCAGGTGATGGCCGCCCGGCCCGGTCACTTCGACCGCGTAGCCGCCCGGCTGGGCCAGCAGCGCGTCCACCGGGACGATCAGCACGTTGTTCACGCTGCCCGTGGTGATCGTCACCTCGACCGGGGCCTGGTTCAGGTGCCCGGCGGCGCTCGGGTCGGTCAGCGACACCAGCACCGTGATCGTCGCCGAGCCGGAGTCGTCGCCCGAGCCGTTGTCGTCCGCGCTGCCCTGCCCCGACGCGGAGCCGCCCGACGAAGACGACGTGGCGACGCCGCTGATCTGGGAGATCACTCCCGGGGTCACGCTCCCGTCGGGCAGCGTGATCGACACCTTGTTGCCGACCGCCACCTCGCCCTGCAGCGAGGCGTCCAGGCCGATGGTCACCACCGGGGTCAGCGAGCTGGCGGTCAGCACCACCGAACCGGCGGCCGCGGCCGACCCGAGCACCGCCCCGGCGCCCAGCCCGGTCACCTGGATCGCGCCCGGCAGGAACACCGCCTGGCCCAGCGGCAGCGTTCCGGTCACGGTCAGGCCCAGGTGCGTCTGCAGTTGCTCCAGCGCGTAGGCGGTCTCCCAGCTGAAGTAGTTCCAGCCCGACGCCGGGCCGAGCGCCGCGGCGGTCGCGTAGCCGAGCTTTACCAGGTCGGCGTTCAGTTCGCTGACGTCACCGCCGGTCAATCCCTGCGACAGGTCGCGGTAGGCGGGGACCTTCCCGTACAGCAGGACCACCGGCGTCTCGTTGACCTCGTAGATCACCTGGCCCTGGCGGATGATCTGCCCGGGCTGAGGCAGCGACGTGTACGTCAGCCCCGCCGAGCCCGCCGACGATGACCCGGCCCCGGACGGGCCCGATCCGGACGAGGAGCCCTGCACCACCACCGTGTAGGACCCGGCGCTGCCGAGCGTCGCGCTCTCCTGCGTCTGCTCGGTCAGTGCTCCCCGTCGCACCGTAAATGTCCCGGTCGCGTACGCGTTGCTGCTCGCGGCCGGCTGCGCCGCGTTGAACACGCCGGCCGCGTCCGCCCCCGCCACCCCGCCCGCCGCCAGCACCACGACCACGACCACCACCGCTATCCAGCCGCGGCGCCGGCGCCTGCCCACGACGAGCCCGGCCGGCACATCTGCGCCCGCCGCGTCACCGCCGGGCGCTGCGTGCTCCGGCACGGCTGGTTCGCTGGTCTGACCCGTCAGCGCCGGGTCACCTGCCTGCTCACGTGCGTCGGTGCTGCTCATCGCCTGACGTCATCCTCCGCATGATCTGGTTCGCTGGCCCGCGCCGCGAACATCACGGGCCGGGCATGTGGCAGGCCTTCTGGGCGGCCTGGAACTGCGGCGAGCTCGGGTCGACGCTGCCGCCGCCGATCTGGATGTGGACGCCGCCGCCGCTGGTCGAGGGGTCGGGAAAGCCTGTGATCCCGTGCGCCCGCATGCAACTGGCGAGCTTCAGCAGTTGGTCAACCGCTGCCTGCTGCTCGGCCGACGTGAGCCCCATCGCGGGCCGCGGCTTCCGGCACGCACTCAGCGCCGCCTCGTAGGCGGGGCCGGTCAGCTCGCTCGCCAGTTGCGGGTTCAAGCCCGCAAGACGCCTTAACGCGCCGTCTCTCCGGAACCATCCTGGCTGGCGGACATCCGACCGCCGCACCGGTTGCGCGTGAGTCTGGTGGGTACCCAGCTGAGGCATCTCCCGCGTCATATCACGCCCACCTCGATTCCTCAATGGGGCTCGCGGCCGGGGCGGGCCGGGCGGCCTGGGCGCGGCGCCGCCACCACCGCCAAGGCTCCCCGGCGGGCGGCGTACCTGTCGTCACACCCGGGAGCCAAGTTGGCGGTCATACCACCGGGGCAGCGCGGGCCGGTGCCATACCCGGGTATGACGCCCCGGACGTATCAGGCGAACTTGGTTAGAAGCCGGGTGTGGAGGGCACCTTGCCGGTGATGGCCTCCACTCCGGCGCCGGCCCGCGGCCCGCGCGCCGCCACCTACCGGGTCCAGCTGCACGCCGGCTTCGGCTTCGACGACGCCGCCGAGATTGCCGGTTACCTGGCCGCGCTGGGCGTGACCCACCTCTACTGCTCGCCGATCCTGCAGGCCGCGGCGGGCAGCACCCACGGCTACGACGTGGTCGACCACGGCCGGCTGAACGGCGAGCTCGGCGGCGAGCCGGGCTACCGCCGCCTGTCCGAACGCCTGGCCCGGGCCGGCCTGGGCCTGATCCTCGACATCGTGCCCAACCACATGGCGCTGGCCGGACGGGCCAACGCCTGGTGGTGGGACGTGCTGGAGAACGGGCCGTCCAGCCGTTACGCCGGCTACTTCGACATCGACTGGGACCCGCCGGAGCGCAAGCTGACCGCGACCGTGCTGATGCCCGTGCTCGGCGACCAGTACGGCCGGGTCCTGGAGGCGGGCGAGCTGGTGCTGGGGCGCCAGGCCGGCTCCTTCACGGTCCGCTACCACGACCAGGAGGCGCCGATCTCGCCCCGCACCCTGGGCGAGCCGCTGGCCCGGGCCGCGGCCCGCGCGGCC
>JASIJN010000331.1 GCA_030050125.1 Streptosporangiaceae bacterium
GTGGTCCGGAGGAGAACGAGGTGGATGCGGTGTTCACCGGAATCGTGGAAGAGCTGGGCGAGGTCGTTGCCCTCGAGCGGCTGGATGCTTCGGCGCGGCTGACCGTGCGTGGTCCGCTGGTGACGGCGGATGCGTCCGCCGGCGACTCGATCGCCGTCAACGGCGTCTGTCTCACGGTCACGCAGGCCTCGGATGGCGCGTTCAGCGTCGACATGACGGGCGAGACCCTCAGCCGGTCCAGCCTGGGATCGCTCGGCCCGGGCTCGGCCGTGAACCTTGAACGCTCGCTCCGGACCGACGGCAGGCTCGGCGGGCACATCGTCCAGGGGCACGTGGACGGCACCGGCACCATCCGGCGCCGTGAGCCCTGGGACGTGGTCCGGATCGGCGTCCCGCCAGAACTGGCCCGCTACACGGTGGAGAAGGGCTCGATCGCGGTCGACGGCATCAGTCTCACGATCTCCCGGCTCGGGCCGGACTGGATCGAGGTCACCCTGATCCCGGAAACCCTGGCCCGGACCACCCTGGGCCGCAAACAGCCGGGCGAGACCGTCAACCTGGAGGTTGATGTGATCGCCAAATACGTGGAGCGGCTCCTCGGCGGGACGGTGCGGTCATGATCGCCGACGACGTCACGCCCCGCGAGATGGGGCTGGATACCGTGCAGCGGGCGATCGCCGAGATCGCGGCGGGCCGCGCGATCGTCGTGGTCGACGACGCCAGCCGGGAGAACGAGGGCGACATCGTGTTCGCCGCGAGCAAGGCCACGCCCGAGCTGCTCGCGTTCACGATCCGCTACGCCCGCGGCCTGATCTGCGTGCCCATGCTGGGTGAGGACCTGGACCGGCTGCAACTGCCCCCGATGACCAGCGACAACCAGGAACACATGGGCACCGCGTTCACGATCAGCGTGGACGCCAGGGACGGCATCACCACCGGGATCTCCGCCGCCGACCGGGCCAGGACCATCCGCACCCTGGTCGACTCGGCGACCGAGCCCTACGAGATCGTCCGGCCGGGGCACGTGTTCCCGCTCCGCTACGCCGAGGGGGGCGTGCTGCGCCGGGCCGGTCACACCGAGGCCGCGGTGGACCTCGCCCGGCTGGCCGGGCTCACCCCGGCCGGGGTGGTGGCCGAGATCTTCAACGACGACGGCACCATGGCCAGGCTCCCGCAGCTGCGCGCGTTCGCCGACGAGCACGGCCTCCCGCTGATCTCCATCGCCCAGCTGATCGAGTACCGCAGGCACTCCGAGCGGACCGTCCGCCGGGTCGTGCAGACCCGCGTGCCGAACCGGTATGGCGAGTGGCGCGCGTACGGCTACCAGAACTCGGTGGACGGCACCGAGCATCTGGCCCTGGTCCTCGGCGACCTCGGCGACGCCGCCCTCACCTCCGGGGCGACGACCCAGGGCTCCCCGGCCTCGCTCCCCCGGGGGACGACCCCCCAAGACCCCTGCGAAGGCATCCTGGTCCGGATGCACTCCGAGTGCCTGACCGGCGACGTGTTCGGCTCTCAGCGCTGCGATTGCGGTGCCCAGCTCGACGCCGCGATGGCGGCCATCGCGGCCGAGGGACGCGGCGTCGTGCTGTACCTGCGCGGCCACGAGGGCCGCGGGATCGGGCTGCTGAGCAAGCTGCGCGCCTACCAGCTGCAGGACGCCGGGGCCGACACCGTGGACGCGAACCTCGAGCTCGGCCTGCCCGCGGACGCGCGGGAGTACTCGACCGGCGCGCAGATGCTCGCCGACCTGGGCGTGCGCTCGCTCCGGCTGCTCACCAACAATCCGGCCAAGGTCGCCGGGCTGTCCGGATTCGGCATCGAGGTCACCGGGCGGGTGTCGTTGCCCGTGGCCGCCACCGAGGACAACCTGCGGTACCTGATGGCGAAAAGGGACCGGCTCGGCCATCACCTGGGCAATCTCTCGCTGCCGAACGCGCCGTCTATCCCGTCCCCGGCCCGCCCGGTCAGCCCGGTCGCCCCATCCGCCCCCGCCGCGGAGGCCCGGTGAGCGGGACGGCCGCCCGAGTGCCCGGACGCGGACCGGAGACGCGATGAGCGGTGAGGGCCGTCCCGCGGGGACGGCAGTGGACGCGGCCGGGCTGAGCCTGGCCATCGCCGCGACCCGCTGGCACCCCGAGGTGACCGACTGCCTGGTGCAGCGGGCCGTCGCGGCCGCTGCAGCCTGCGGCATCAAGGACCCGCTCGTGGTCCGGGTGCCCGGCGCGGTCGAGCTGGCCGTGGTCGCGGCCGAGCTGGCGCAGCGTCATGATGCGGTCGCCTGCCTCGGCGCGGTCATCCGCGGCGGGACCCCCCATTTCGACTACGTGTGCGCCAGCCTCACCTACGGGCTGACCCGGGTGCCGCTCGACACCGGCACGCCGGTCGGCAACGGCGTGCTGACCTGCGACACCATGGCACAGGCCATGGACCGCTGCGGCGGTGAGGGTTCGGTCGAGGACAAGGGCTGGGACGCCGTCCTCGCCGCGTTGGAGACCGCTCTGGTCCTGCGCGGACTGCGCTAGACCCCGGCCGCCCAGCCGTACGCGGCGGGCGGTCCTCACCACTGGCAACTAGTGCACCACCAGCAGCCACACGCACCAGCGAGCCCGTCGCCCGCCGGGCAAGTGCGGCGCTGAATGCGAATCTAGGTCACACCCGAGTGACCGAAACTCA
The DNA here is from genome assembly GCA_030050125.1 of Streptosporangiaceae bacterium. Next base: position 2,677 of record JASIJN010000331.1, read on the forward strand.
CACTCATCGCCGCGCTCCCGCTCGCGGCCCGGGGTCAGGCCTCGGGCCAGGCCAGGACCGGGCCGCGGGCGCGCAGGGTTACCGGCGACCCCGGCGGCAGCTGCCGGCCGCCGACGGTGCGGACGATGATCGTGGGCGCGGCGGCGTCGTAGTCGGGCCGCACGTGGATCACGGCGTCGTGGCCGTGGTAGCCGTAGGCCACGACGTGCCCGGCCAGTTCCTGGCCGTCGGGGGAGTCAGGGCCTCGGCCGGCCGCCGGCCGCCGCGGACTCCCGTCGGCCCGCAGTTCCACT
>JASIJN010000332.1 GCA_030050125.1 Streptosporangiaceae bacterium
CTGGCTGGCCGAAGGCCTGCGTCAGCTGGGCGGCAAGGCCGCCGCGACGCCGGCCGCCCCGCGTGGTGACGGGGATTACCCGCGCGAGCGGCTGGCGAATCCCTGGCCGGGTCGCTGGCTGATCGGGCCGGCCCTGGCCGCGGCCGGATGCGCCGGCGCGCTGACCACGCTCGGCCCCGAGAAGGCGCTGCTGGCCCTGTTGCTGGTGACGGTGGTGGCGGGCGTCTGGCGGTGGCCGGCGCTGGCGGCCTACCTGGCCATAGGACTGACGCCGCTCACCGCGAACCTCGACCTGGGTCACGCCCTGCCCCTCATCCGGCCGAACGAGGCCCTCGACCTGCTCGTGGGGGCGACGCTGGCGGTCCGCGGGCTGGTCAGGGCGCGCACGGGCGAGCTGCCCAGGATCCGGCTCGGCCGGATCGAGCTGGCCATGGTCCTGATGGCGGTGTCCAATTCCGCCGTCCCGCTGCTGTGGATGATGATCCGCCAGGAACCGATCACCCAAAGCGATCTCCTCTACGCCCTGGTGATGTGGAAGCTGCTCGGCATCTACGTGATCGTCCGCCTGGCGGTGCGCACCGAAGCGCAGATACGGCGGTGCCTGTGGCTGTCGGTCGCGGCCGCGTGCGTCGTCGCGCTGGTCGCGGTCCTGCAGTCGCTGTCGCTGTTCGGCGTGCCGCGGCTGCTGGCCGAGTTCTTCGGCGGCCCCACGCAGTTCGGACCGCCCGGAGGCCGGGGCAGCTCGACGCTGGGGCTGCCCGCGGCCACCGCGGACCTCATGATCTTCAACCTGGCGGTCGTGTGCGGCCTGTGGACGCGGTACCGGCGGCATCCGGTGGTCCTGGCGGCCGCCGCCGCGCTGATGTCGTTCGGCGCGCTCGCCGCGGGCGAATTCGCCGGTGTCATCGGCTTGGTCGTGGGCCTGGCCTGCATCGCGATCGTGACCCGCTCGGCGAGGCTCCTCGGATTGGCTCTGCCGGTCCTGGGGGCCGGCGGCTACGTCCTGTGGCCGGTGATCAGCGGCCGCCTCCTCGGCTTCCAGTCCGCGTCCAGGCTGCCGGCGAGCTGGATCGGGCGGCTGCAGAACTTGCAGACCTATTTCTGGCCCAAGCTGTTCTCCGACTGGAACTTCGTGCTCGGCGTCCGGCCATCGGCCGTGGTCGACGTGGTGAGCGCGTCCGGAGACCAGGTCTGGATCGAGAGCGGCTATACCTGGCTGCTCTGGGGCGGCGGCATCCCGCTGCTGCTGAGCTTCCTGTTCTTTGCCTACGTGACGGCGCAGCAGGGCTGGCGGGCGGCACAGGGGGGCCGGCGGGCGCAAAGCGTCGCGGGCGTCGCGGTTTTCGTGGCGGTCGTCGTCATCACCGTCCTCATGATCTTTGACCCGCACCTGACCTACCGGGGCTCGGCCGACGACTTCTTCTTCCTGATCGCGCTGGCCGTGCCCAGGGACCGGCGTCCCGGGCAGGCCCGCAACACCTACCACGCACTAGCCGAACTGAACGCACGGAGATCAGATGACAGTCGACAAGACCATTCACGACACGGCCCGCGAACCGAGCATCCGCGCCGGGAGGCGCCGGCGGCTGCGGCCACAGGGACAGCAGGGGCCGCAGGAGCCGCAGTCGCCGAACGGAGCACCGCCGCAGCCGCCGCGGCGCCTGGGCGGTGACCGTCAGGCCAGACGGCTGGCGGTGCTGCACGCGCGGCACTCCCGGTCCTCGCTGCGTGCCGGGGCCTCCTGGTCGCGCTTCCTGGTGGCCTACGCCGCCTGGATCATCGTGGTGACGCTCGCCGCCGTCGGCGCGGCCGCCGCGCTGGCGCACTCGCAGACGCCGTTGTACCGGTCCCAGGCGGTCGTGATCGTGTCGCCGCCGGCCGTGTCGGCCAGCAGCGGCAACCCCCCGAACATGGCGACCGAGGAGGACCTCGTCAAGTCCGGGACCGTGCTGACGCGGGCCTCGGCACTGCTGCACGTGCCCGTCGCCACGCTGGCCAGCGGGCTGTCGGTCAACGTGCCGAGCACGACGACCCTGCTGCAGATCTCCTATTCGAGCCCCGTGCCTCGCATCGCACAGCAGCGAGCGCAGGGAATCGCCCGGGCGTACGTCTCCTACCGTTCGCCGGTCCACGCCGCGACCTCGGCCGGCCACGCGGTGGTGAGCGCCACCCCGACCGCCGATCTGGTCACCTCCGCGGCCCTGCCGAGCTCGCCGGCCAGCCCCGACTACCTGATCGACATCGGCGCCGCGCTGATCGTCGGGCTGCTGCTGGCCATCGGCTCCGCCTGGCTTCGCGATCGTACGGACGACCGCCTGCGCGGCCCGCTGGACCTCGAGGCCCAGGCCGGCGCCCCGGTGCTCGGGTCGATCCCCGCGTTCCGGCCCGGCCGCGACGATCGCGCCGGCCGGCTCGTCATGGCCGCTTACCCGGACTCCGCCGTCGCCGAGGCCTATCGCTGCCTGCGGACGCGGCTGCTGCAAGCGGCGGCCCACCGGGACGCCAAGACGCTCCTTGTCACCAGCCCGGGCTGGGAGGACAAGAGCACCGTCGCCGCCAACCTGGCGGCCGCGCTCGCGCAGTCGGGCCGCCAGGTGGTGCTGGTGTGCGCCGACCTGCGATGGGGGCGGGCCGACGAGCCGTTCGGGCCGGGCGCGGGTTACGGCCTGAGCGGCGTACTGGACGGGCAGGCGGGCGTGGCCGAGGCCCTGCAGGCAACCGAGGTCCCCGGGCTGCGGCTGCTCCGGCCCGGCGCGGTCCCCGCCGATCCGGCCGCGCTGCTGCAACGTCCCGCCTTGCCCGCGACGCTCGGCGAGATCCGCGGGCGGGCGGACGTCGTCGTGATCGAGGCCCCTCCGCTGCTGGCCAGCCCGGACGCCCAGCCGCTCGCGGACCTGGCGGACGTGATCCTCATCGTGGCCGACGCGCGCAGATCTGCCCGCAAGCACGTGCGGCTGGCCATGCACGAGGCCGAGCACACGCGGGGCAAGCTGGCCGGGTGGGTGCTCGGCAACGTGGGCAGGCGCCGCCGCCTGCGGCGCAGCGGGCCTGAGTCGCTCGCGACGAACGACCGGGGCCTTACTACCGCGGGGCGGGCTTGGTGATCAGCCCCAGCTGGTCGTCGGTGATGACGGCGTCGAGGCCCTTCGACCGGGTGAACTCCACATACGCCGCGTACGCTCCGGCCCACCGCCCCTGGTCGTGACAGTCGTCGGTCACGATGACCCCGCCAGGGGACAGCAGCTTGTAAACGGCCTCCAGCACCGCGAGGACGGGCCGGTACAGGTCGACGTCGACGAGCGCGAACCGAAACGGCGCGATGCTCAGGTAGTCGAAGGTCGTGGCGTCAGCGCGGAAGGATCTCACGCGGCTCACGCCGTTGCGGCGCATTGTCCGGTCGAACCACTGCTTGCTGTTCCCGCGGAAGTCTTTGTCATACCGGTAGCGGCGGCCGAGCGCGTGCTCGCATGAGATGTCGTCCGCGGTGAAACCGGCGAATGTGTCGATCGCATAGTAGTCGACATTGATGCCAAGGGTATCGATATGACGATTAAGAAAGACGCTCGTCGCACCATAAGCGCAGCCAACCTCGAGGATCGACCCCGGGACTTCCGATGTTTTCGTGACCTGCTCGCACAGAAACCCGAGTTGCGACGGGGAGAACATGTACCTGTACCTGTACGTGAACAAATCCCGGGCCGGTGTCCGGAGCAAGAGCTGCTTTGCGCGGTGTGCCAGGAGTGATTGCGAAGGCCAGGCCGACGGCAGGATCCGCTCTGGTCCGCGGCCCGATACGGGCGTCTGGTGGTCTTTCATACGTGAACAATCGGTCAGGGCGGCGATGACCGGAACCCTCATACGTGCGAGCATGGCTACGTCAGACGGGGATACCAGGCGCCGGCGCCCGGCTGCACCATTGGGATAATGGAAAGTGAGACAATGGAAAGCCAATGGTTCTCCCCGGTCCGGATGATGGACGTGGAGCTGACGCGGCCGCTGCCGGCCGTTCCCGGTGACGGGCAGCGCGGTAAGGCGTGGGTGCTGGGACGGCTGCACACCGAGCCGGTCGGCGTGTGCGTCGTGCGGCCCGGTCCGCAGGGGCTGACCTCCGGCCAGCTGGCCGCGCTGCTCTGGGACGAGGTCCGCGAGCCGGTCACCGAGCGCTTCGCCGAGGCCGGGCTCGCCTCGCCCCGGCCGCTCACGGCAGCGGGCCTGGAGGCCGACCCCGCGACGTGGCCGTTCCTGAGGCGCCGTCAGGCGGCGCTGGCCGACCCGCCGTTCATCAGTGTCATCGTCCCCACCCGGGGCCGGCCGGAGCGGGTCGACGACTGGCTGGCGTGCCTGCGGCGGCAGGAGTACCCGCGCTTCGAGGTCGTGGTGGTGGACAACGCTCCGACCACCGACGACGTCCGGGCCGGCGTCGAGGCCGCACAGGGGGTGAAGGGAGGCGGCCTGTCGCTGCGCTACGTCCGGGAGCCGCGCGGCGGTACGTGCTGGGCGGCCAACGCCGGGGTAGCGGCCTCGGCGGGCGAGATCATCACGTTCTGCGCCGACGACGGTGAGCCAGACCCTCACTGGCTGGCCGGGCTGGCCTGCGGGTTCGCCCGGGGCGATGACGTCGGCTGCGTCACCGGCATGGTGCTTCCGGCCCGGCTGGACACCGCGGCGCAGGAGCTGTACGAGCAGTTCGGCGGGTTTCGCAAGAGCCGCGGGTTCTCGCCGGCCATCTTTTCCCGCCACGGGCCGCAGAGCCCGCTATACCCGGTTCCCCCGTTCGGAACCGGCGCGTGCGTCGCTTACCGCAAGGACGCGCTCGAGCGCATCGGCGGCTTCGACGTCGCGCTGGGGCCGGGAACGCCCGCCCGCGCCGCGGAAGACCTGCTCGCGATGACGATGGTGCTGCTCGCCGGGTACCGCCTCGCCTACGAGCCCGCGGCATTGATGCGCCACGAGCACCGCCGGGATCTGGACGGCCTGCGCGTCCAGATGCAGGGGTACGGCGTCGGCCTCACCGCCTACTACGCCGCCCTCCTGCGGCACCGGCCGGGCGTGCTGCCCGAGCTGATCAGGCTGGCGCCCACCGGGTTGCGTTACCTGCGGGCGGCGAGCTTCCCGGCCACCACGGCTCCGCTGGATCTGCTCGACGAGCTCAAACGGCAGCATCGCCGGTCGATGCTGCTCGGGCCGGTGGCCTACCTGCGCAGCGTGCGCAGGCAGGCACGGGTCGCGGCGGCCGGTTACTGAAGATCGATCTCGTAGTGGTCGTGCACCACGCCGCCGGCCCCGAAAGACACCTTGAAGTCGTACAGGCTTTCGTTCAGGTGCCAGCCCTCGTGCGGGGTGGAGACCCCGAAGTCGAAGAACCGGTGCCCGCGACGGCGGGCCAGGTCGATGGCGTGCTCCATGACCAGGTCGGTGACGCAGGCGACCCGGCCCTGCTCGGTGGTGGCCGTGTACTGCATGTGCATCGCCGGGCCCGCGGCGAACAGCACGGCGCCGCCGGCGAGTGCCCCGCCCGCCCAGCCGGTGATCAGGATGATGTCCTCGGGAAACAGGTCATGCAGCAGCCGGATCTCCGCGAGCGAGTGCACCGGCGAGGTGTCATGCCGCCGGGCGAGGTTGGCGTCGAGGATCTGCCAGAAGCCGGCGACGTCGCTCCAGCTGTCCCGGGTGGAGACGCCGGCCGCCTCGGCGCTCCGGCGCGAGCGGAGCCGCCGCTGGGTGACCCGGCCCCGGCGGCCCAGGTAGATCGCGGCGGACAGGTCGCTGCGGTAGCGCCGCGCCTCGAGCCGGAACAGCGCGTAAAGGTCGTCCTCCGCCGGCTCGGTGTGGTACAGCGCCGGCACCGCCTTGTAGCGCAGGCGGCGGTAGCCGAGCCGCCGGTAGTGATCGGCGATGCCGTGCAGGGCCGAGATCATCGACGCGCCGCGGACCGAGCCGTCGTGGATTAGCCCGCCGTAGGTCAGTCCGGGATGGCTGACGATCACCTCGGGGCGCGACGGGTTCTCCGCCGCCGGGAGCACGCCGGTCACCCGCCCCCGGCGATCTTCCACCAGCACGGACCGGTCACAGAAACGATCGCCGTGGTAGGACAGGAAACGGCGCGTGTGCAGGAACGTGCCGTTGCAGGACCGGGCGACGAGATCGTCCCAGGCCCCGGCGTTTCCCGGCGCATAGCCCCGGACCGCGATATCGGCCGTGCCCTGATTCGCGCCCTGATTCACGGTCTGATTCGTCACGCTTTCAATGGCCTCTTGTTCGGCTCTCATGCTTCAGACAATCGATCCTTGACCCCGCTGCCCGCCACCCTCATGTGGCTGAGCCGGGCTACGGGATACGGAGGATGTCTCGATAACGGGCACGCGTTAGCCTTTGGCACATGCGGGTAAAGTCGCCGGGAGTTCCCGGGCATGTCCTCATCGTGGTGGAAAACCTTCCGATGGGTATTGACCACAGGGTTCGCAAGCAGGTTGGCGACCTGCTGGCGAACGGTTACCGCCTGTCCGTGGTGACCCGGGCCGACCCGGCCAATGCCCGCTACCGCACAATGCCCGGGGTCAACGTGCTCGAGTACCCGCCACCGGCCGAGCCCCGCGGGAAAGCCGGGTATTTCAGGGAGTACGGGATATCGCTCTGCTACGCGACCGTGCTGAGCCTGGCGGCCAGGTCCCGCGGCCAGATAGACGTCGTGCAATTCTGCCAGCCCCCCGATATCTACTTCGCGCTCGCCTGGATTTTGCGGGGGCTGGGCATGAAGGTCGTATCCGAGCAGCGCGATCTCATGCCCGAGCTTTTCGCCGCCAAGTACGGTCAGCCGGGCCGGGCGGTCGCGTCCGCCCTGGGGTGGCTCGAGCGGCGGACTCAGCGCGCCGCTCACCATACGCTGTGCACCAACGAGACCGCCCGCAGGCGCATGATCGAGGCAGGCGCCGAACCGGGGCTGGTGACGATCGTCGGGAACGGACCGGTGCTCGGCAGGGTCGAGGCGGCGGCGGCCGACCCTGCCCTCCGTGGCGGGCACAGGTACCTGTGCTGCTGGATCGGCAAGATGGGCCGTCAGGACCGCCTGGATCTGCTGCTGCGCTGCATCGAGTACATCGTCAGGGATCTCGGGCGCACGGACTGCGGCTTCGCGATCCTCGGTGACGGCGAGTGCCTCGACCAGGCGCGCGCCGAGGTGGCCAGGCTGGGCCTGCAAGCCTGGGCCGACCTTCCCGGCTGGCTGCCCGAGGACCAGGTGTTCAGCTACCTGGCCAGCGCCGACCTCGGCCTGG
>JASIJN010000333.1 GCA_030050125.1 Streptosporangiaceae bacterium
CGAGGCGCCGGCCGCGTCACGCGGCCGCTGCGCGATGACGGGCGTCATGCCCGCGCTCCTTCGCTCCGGCGCTCCGCCGCTCCCCCTCCCGGCCCCGCCAGTCCGGTGAGCGCGAAGAAGACATCATCGAGCGACGGCTGGCGGACCTCGATGTTGTCGACCAGCATCCCCGCCTGGTCCAGCGCGCGTACCAGAGCGGTCGCCAGGCCGGGTGCGCTGTCCACGGCGGCGGCCAGGCGCAGCCCGTCGGCGCTGACCGATACCCGGCCGCCCACCAGGGGCGCGATCATCTCGACGGCCTCTGGCCCGGGCTCGGCCAGCGTCACCTCGACGTGCGCGCTGCGGCTGCGCTCCTTCAACTCGCGCGGCGTCCCTTCGGCGATCACCTGGCCGTGGTCGACCACCACGATGCGGTCCGCCAGGGCGTCCGCCTCGTCCAGGTACTGGGTGGTCAGCAGCAGCGTGACGCCCGAGCCGACGAGTTCCCTGATCACTTCCCAGACTCGCTGCCTGCTCGCCGGGTCCAGGCCCGTGGTCGGCTCGTCCAGGAACAGCACGGGCGGTCGCGTCACCAGGCTGGCCGCCAGGTCCAGACGGCGCCGCATGCCTCCCGAGTAGCCCTTGACCACCCGGTCGGCGGCGTCGGCCATCTCGAACAGCTCGAGCAGTTCGACGGCCCTGGCCCGGGCCTGGCCGGATCGCAACCCGCTCAGCTCGCCGACCAGCACGAGGTTCTGCCTGCCGGTCAGCAGCCCGTCCAACGTCGCGTCCTGGGCGGCCACGCCGATCTGCCTGCGCACGGCGGCCGGATGGGCCAGGACGTCGATGCCGGCCACCCAGGCCCGGCCCGCGTCCGGCAGCGCCAGGGTGGTCAAGATCCGCACGGCGGTGGTCTTCCCGGCTCCGTTCGGGCCGAGCAGCCCCAGCACGCTCCCGGCCGACACGGAGAAGCTGACCCCGGCCAGCGCGCGCGTGTCGCCGTAGCTCTTGAACAGCCGGTCGGCCTCGATCATCGTGTCAGCCATCGCCGGTCATCCTCTGGAGGCTCGGTGATCTCTTACCTAACGGTCGGTAAGTGGCAGTCAGCATACACCGGTTGCTTACCGAACGTTAGGTAAGCTGCTTCCCGGCGCTAAAATGGGCCCGTGACACGGGCAGATGTGGCGCTCGCCAGGGCACCGACCGGGGATGCCAGCGACGACCAGGCCGACCCATCCACCCGCGAGAAGATCCTCGACGTCGCCTTGGACCTGTTCACGAACCAGGGTTTCGACGGCACCTCCATGCGCGAGATAGCCGAACGGCTCCTCATCAGCAAGCCGGCGATCTACTACCACTTCGCGTCCAAGGAAGACATCCTGATGGCGCTGCACCTGCGCCTGCACGAGTTCGTGAAGCCGACGTTCGCCCCGTTGACGGGCCGGACCGTCACGCTCCAGACCTGGGGCTCGCTGCTCGATCAGCTGCAAGATCAGATGCTGGCCCAGCGCAAGATCTTCCTGATGCACGAGCGCAACCAGGCGGCGCTGGAGAAACTGCATCGCAAGCCGCACGAAGGGGACGGGCACGATGACATCCGGCAGTGGTTGCGGCAGGCTCTCGCCGATCCGTCGCTGTCGCTGCGCGACCGGGTCCGAATGGCGTGCTCGCTGGGCGCGGTGATCGGAGTGCTGTTCCTGGCCGGGGACGCGTTCGACAACGTCTCCGGCGCCGAACTCGGCTCCCTGGTGCGCGAGGCGGTCCACGAGGTCGTGGCCGACCGCAGCGCCTAGCCTGCTCCTACCTGGCTTAACTGGCCGTCGCCGGGAATTACCCGGACCCCCATGCTGTTCGCGTCCCAGTAAGGCAAGACGGGGCAGCCTGTCTCCCCCTGTCTCCCCGGCAAGCGAAGCGGGCTCATGGAGAAGGCAATCTTGCTGGCCGTCGCGGCAAGCTTCTGCACCGCCACGGCCTCGGTGGCTCAGCGCCAGGGCGCCAGGAGTGTCGCCACGACCGGTGGCTTCGGCGTGCGGCTGATCCTGCGCCTGGCCCGCCGCCCGGTCTGGATACTGGGCATCGCGAGCATGATCGCCGGCTTCTTGTTCCAGCTCACTGCGCTGCGTTACGGCGCCCTCGCCCTAGTCCAGCCCATCCTGGCGCTCGAACTGCTTCTCGTCTTCGGCTACATGGCCGTCGCCGGCCGACGACGAGTGCGGATCAAGCGCCGCGACTGGGCGGCCGCAGCCGCCATGTCGGCGGGGATCGCGGTGTTCCTTCGCCTGGCGTCCCCGTCCGGGGGACGGCTGAACGCGCCGGGTGGCTCCTGGCTGCTGGCGGCCCTGATCACGCTCGGCGTCGTGCTGGTGGCCGTCGCCGCGGCCTCCACCCTGGGTAACCGGACCGGAGCATCGCCCGCCCGGCGGGCCGCCTTGCTCGGATCGGCCACCGGGATCGCATGGGGTTTCGTGGCCGCCATCATCAAGGAACTCAGCTCATACCTGGGCGATGGCCTAGGCGCGGTCTTCTCCACCTGGTCCCTGTACCTGCTGGTGATTGTCGGGGCCTCGACGATGCTGCTGGCCTCGCACGCGCTCGCGGCCGGGCCGCTGGCCGCCTCCCAGCCCGGATTCACCATCTTGGACCCGCTCTCGGCCAGCCTGCTCGGGGTGTTCCTGTTCGGCGAGCACATCCGGACCGGCCCCTGGGACCTCGCGGGCGAGGCGCTGGCGCTGGCGCTCGTCATAGCCGGCGCTTCGGGCCTCAGCCGCAGCTGCTTCATACTCGGGGAACTCGGCGATCCGTCCTGCCTGCCGGCCCGGTTCCAGGCCCAGGCCCGCGGCAAGAGGCTCCCCGGCGCGGCGCAGCCGGGACCATGGCACGTTCAGCAGCGAAGGCCTGAGCTGCCCGAAACGGGCGACGACCTTGCCTCGCCCGAAGCACGGTGCCCTGCGGGCACGCGGGAACGACTCCGTGGTTAGCGCGGGGCTATCGCGGAAGCCCGATCGCATCGTCCCGCTGATCGGCGGCGGCGGGTTTGTCCCGGAAGAACCGGGACTTTCCGAGCGCCCCGGGCCACTCGCGGGGATGCATGATCTCATTGCGGCCCCTGGCAATGTGCCCGGCCGGCACGTCCCTCGTGACGAGCGCGCCTGCGCAGACGTACGCGCTCTCCCCGATGTTGACGCCGCCGACCACGATGGCGTGCAAGCCGACGAACGCGCCGTCCTCGACGATCGGCGCCGGCTCCTCTGATGCAGGGTCGTCCCAGCCCAGCGACGGGTCCAGCTGGCGGTGGATGAGATCTCCCGCGATCCGGCAGCGGGCACCTATGCGAGCGCAGTCGCTGATGTTACCCGTGATCACGGTGTCATCGCCTACCGTCACGCCGATGCCGATCCGGGACCGGGTGCCCACCACCACGCGTTCCCCGATCACGGCCCGGGCGTGGATCGCCACGTAGTCCTCGATCAGTGAGTTCGGTCCGATCGTCACGCCCTGGCCGATGACGGCGAACTGACCTACCCATACTCCGGCCCGGATCACGGTGTCACCCTCGACCCGCACCTGCCGACCGTCGAGAAGCGGGCGGTACGGGCTGTTGATGACGGCGGTTGACGCTATCTGAGCGGTCGGCGCGATCTGAGCGGCCGGTCCTGCCGCGGCCGTGTCACTCCTGGTCATTGCTTCAGGCACCTATCCAGCGCGGGGAGTTCCAGGTACTCGGCCGCGCCCGCCAGATCGGCAAGAACGGGAAGGCCGGCCAGCTTGTCGCGCCAGATCTCCAGGTCCGCCTGCCAGGCGTAGACATACGAGAGGCAGGCCAGCTCGGTGATGCCTGCGAGTCGCTTGCGTGCCGCCGACAAAGACATCAGGGCGTACCCGGTCGTCGGCGCGTCTTCCTGCCGGAGCAGGAGCCGGTCGGCGATGTGGTCGATCAGCCAGGAGCGCCGCCGCAGTGCCTCACGCCAGTAGTCACGCGTCGCGTCGGTCACGTCCCCGCCTTCGTGCAGCAGTCGGTAAAGGCCCTCGGCAATAACGTCGCCGAACTCTTCGGAGGCCGCGCGCCTGGGCCGCGCGAATGGCTGGTACGGGACCTGAGAGAGCGTGCCCGCCACGGCGAAAGAACGGCGTTGCGCAGCCGCGAACAAGAATAGCCAGTCCTCGTTGTAAATAGGCGGAAATAGCACATCGGCCCGGATCGCGTCGACCAGCAGTGCCCCGCCGCCGGGGAACACGTCCTGGTCGCCGCCAGCGAGCCGGTGCGCGTGACAGACGACGGAGTTATCCGGGTAGTAGCCGATCTTGAAGCCCACGGCCTGACAGTGGGCAGTCAGCGCGGCGGCCACGGAGACGACGCCCGGGGTCAGGTCCCGGATGTCGTCGTCGAGGAACATGATCGTGTCCCAGGCGCACAGGCGGGCCAGCAGCAGGCCGACGTTGCGCTTGCGGGCGATGTCCACGTGACACGAGGGCACGATCTCGTTCTCCGGATGCTCGGCAGTGAGCAGGGGCAGCGTGCCGTCATGGTCTGGAGAAACGTAGCTGACCAGGACGTCACCGCCCAGGGCGGCGCACTCCAGAGTGGCCTGCGCCGCCTGCTCGGCCGTGCTGCACAGCACCACCAGCGCGCAACCGACCTCGCTCGCCAGGGCGATGGCGGTTCCCAGCGACCAGGGCCGGATGGTCGGGACCACGATCGCATCGAGCCGCCGCGGCGGCTGGCCCAGGGCCCGCTTCGGTCTGGCGGGATCCGGCCCCCCCGGGCCGGGTCCCGCTGGCTCCGAGCCTGGCCAAGCGGCGCAGCCGCCAGGGCATAGGAGGGCAGCGTGCGACTCGATGTGGAACGAGTCGACCTGGCTGGCTGGAGCGCTCAAGCCGCGGCCCCCTACTCGGCCTCGGGACCGCTGTTATCCCACTCGAACAAGCGATTTTCCTTGTTGGACAGGTCTGGCGTCAGCGGATCCCTGTTGATGACAGGTACCCGCATCACGACGCAGTAGGTTGAACCTTCGGGAAAGCGCGGGAAAAGATATCGCTCGTTCTGCTCCCGGACCTCTGGCTCGATAAAGCATCTTGCCGCACCGTGCACTCCGCGGGTGGTGATTCCCCCGCAGAGCGTCATGGTTCGCAAGGGCGCCGACGGGTTCGGGCCCCGCGCGAAGTAACCGACGTCCTCGACCAGGACACCGTCGGCCAGACGGTACGGGAACTCGAGCCTTCCAGCCTTCGGGTCGTCAACGACGATCACTCGTCGGTCGGCATGGCCCGGGTCGGCGTGGCCCGGGTCGACGAGATGGATGGGGATCGGGAAGATGCGGGACAACCACTGGTTGAGCGTCGCCCAGGCCATCCCGCCGATCAGCACGAGGTGATGGGTGACATCGCGCCGCGTGAGATCCTGGGCCGCCTTGATGACAACACGCGATGCGGGGTTGTAGGCCCGGATCGCACCGTAGATGTCGATCAGGGAATCCAGGTCGGCCAGATCGGAGAGCCGAACGTAGTCGAGGTTGTCCGGGTTGGAACTGGTCGGCCGCATCTCCTTCGGCAACCGGGCGCTGGCCAGCGTGATGGGCGAGCCGTCGGGAAAATCCCAGATGGAGCGGGCCTGCCTGACGGCCGACGCCTCCTGGCGCCCGGCGGCGACCTCCCGCAGGGTGATGAGCTCTTCCTTGAGTTCCGCCAGAACTTCGCGCTCGTCGGCCGTTAGCTCGTCGTCCTCGAGCAGGCGCACCGCCCCGCCCTCGAACGACCGGGGGGTGGCAAACAGGCGGGCATAGGAGCCCAGGCGCGACACGGGGACCAGGCGCCCGCTCGCCGGGTTCTCCCAGGACGATACGGCCGCCGGGCCGACCGGGCCCTGGGTGCCGCTGCCGAGCGCCTGGCCCAACTCGCTCTGGGTCAGCGGCACAGGCGCGCGTTCCCGCAGGTCACGGAGGCGTTCTGCGAGGCTCACCGCAGCCTGGCTGGGTGAGTCGCCCGAGATCGTCACGACGCCTCCATCGAGGGTACGCGCAGAGTATTGCGTGATCGACAGTTCCCTGTGAGAGATCAATCGCGAAGTTCACCCAATCGTTACGTGGATCTCGGCTGCATTCTTCTAAATTTTAGTAGATTTCACGTAGCATCACCGTGATACTACAGAGTAGCGCGAGGGGAAGTGACACAGGCGCGCGGGTCCGCGGAGTCTCCGCCCGGCACTCGAAGGCCCGGTCACGACGCGAGGAGGAAGAACATGGCGGCTACTCCCATGTACCAGCCGGACGATCACGACGGGGCGGCGAACCGGGCCGACGCGCTCGACTCCATCCGCGAGTTCAACGCGTCGAACCCGGCGCACGAGGATCTGTGGACCCGGGTGCACCAGACCGGCGACGCGGTGTGCCGCGCCGTCGACGAGCGGGACGCCGCCCAGAGCGACGCCCGGAAGGCCCGTGATTACCATCAGACCATCCAGGCCGAACATCCGCAGCGGCGCGCCCCGCTGCCCAGGCAGGCGCTCATCGCCGCTGTGTTCGTCGGGCTGGACGCGGTGGCCTGCGAGTTCGCCGCCCAGGCGCTCGGCAACGATCAGGACCAGACGCTGCTGTGGACGGCGCTGTTCCTGGCGGTACTGGCCGCCGGGGAGGTGGCTCTCGGCCATTACAGCGAGCGCGGTGGCCGCGCCTGGCGGCTGCTGGTTGCTGGCCTGGCGGCCTTCGTGGCCGGGCTGGGGGTCCTGCGCTTCAGCTACCTTGCGACCGTGGGCACGGCCGGGGCGCTCACCGCCTTGGTGGGCGCGGTGCTGTTCACCGCGGCCACGGCAGCCTTCGTCGTGATCGGCTACCGCGCGCTGCGGTCCGCAGAGAAGATCAAGGCATGGCAGGCACGGCGCCGAGCCCGGCAAGCTGAGCGCGAGGTCGCGGCGGCCAGCCACCGGGTGGCAAGCCTCCTGCACGAGCACAACCGCCTCATCGACGCCTACATCAGCCGGATCCGCGTCTTGTTGCTCGGGAGATTCTCATCCGCCCGGCTGCCGCAGGCAGAGGCGTTCCTGCGAGCGCACCTGGCCGGGCGTGATCCCTCCGACTGGGCCCAGACGTCATGAAACGCCCGAGCGGCGCCCTGTGGACGCGCGCGCCGTTGACGCTGGCCTGCCTGCTGCTGGGCGTATCGGGCTGCACGCTCAGCACCAGGGCGCGATCCGCGGATTTCACGGTCACCGAGTCATTCGTGCCCTCGGCGATGGTGGCCGTCGTGCCCGGGCCGACCGCCGGGCCTCTCCTGGCCCGCGTGGTCACGGCGACGGCCCGGCCCGATGAGTCCGTCAGCGTCGTCGCCGCTGGCACGACGACGGTCCTGGCCGCCGGCACCGAGCCGGTCCCAGCCAAGATCATCATTCCGGGCCGGCCGGTCGCGCCCGCACCCGGGGCGACGTCCTTCCAGCTCGCCACGTACCGCCGGAGCCTGGCCGGCTGGCACGCGAACCTCGCGAGCGCGAGGCGGGCTGTGGCGGCGCGAACTCAGGCCGCCCTCACCGCCTGGGTCCGTCGCCTGAGCATCGCGGGGAGGCCGGGCACCCTGGCCCGCGCCGCTGGCTCCGGGGGCGTCGCTCGGCCGGCCGGGTCGTCGGGGGCACTGGCCGCCCAGTGCGCCGCGGCTGCCAGCGCGTTCGCCGGCCTCGACGAGGTGGCGGGCGCCGACTTCGGGAACCGGCGCGTCGTTCTGTTGTACGCCTCCAGCCTGGGCGGCACACTGCCGGCAGGCGAGCTCACCGGGGACGACGTCATCGTGGACACCTCCTTCCTTCCCTCAGCCGCCGCCGTCGCCGAGACGCAGGTCAACCTGCTGGCCGCCGGGGCCGCGCAGGCGACCGTCCTGGGCCCGGAAGCCACCCCGGCTCAGATCGCGCGGCTCGTTTCGGCCGTCCTGAGCGAGGCGGAGGTGGTCACCGTCGACGTCTCCCGCGCGATCTTGTTCGACGACAACAGCGCAACGCTGATGCCGGCCGACGCGCGGCTGCTCACATCCCTCGTCCCGCTGCTGCGGCAGCCCGGAGCGTTCGCCTGGATCAACGGCTATGCCTCCACCCCGGGCAGCAACCGGACAAACTATTTCATCTCCTACGCCAGAGCTGCCGGAGCGGCGTCGTTCTTGGAGGCCCACGGGGTTGCCGCGTCCTCGCTGGCCGTCATCGGCCACAGCGCCAGTGACCCGGTCGCGGCGGGCCCCTCAGGGAAGAACCGGCGCGTGGTCGTGGTGATCGAAGTGCCCGGGCGCGCGTGACCGCCACGGACCGCGCGGCCGGCGACTGTAGCCGTCGGGGTTCTCGCAGCCGATGCGCCGACCCAGCGTTCAGCCGCTCTCGTCGCCCTCGAACCCGATGAGCCAGTGCAGGCCGTAACGGTCGATGACTTGCCCATCGGATGCGCCCCACGGCCGCGCCTGCAAATCGTCTACGACCCGGCCGCCTTCGCTGAGACGGGAAAACCAGTTCCGCAGGGTCGCGGGATCGGCGGTGCCGAGCAGGGCCAGCACGATGCCCTCGGACCGCAGCGGCCGCTCGTCCCCGGAAACGTCGGCACCGAACAGGGCGACGGGTCCGCCGGACAGGTAGCCGTGGGCAACGGCATCGGCCGGGCCGTCAGGCCGGTTGAACTCGGCGAAGCTGTGCAACCGAACGGCACAACCAAAGACTTCGCCGTAGAACGTCAAGGCCTCCCGGGCAGTGCCGGGAAAATGCACATATGGCATCGGGCCGGTCATGGATCAGATGTTATGCCTCGTCGGCCAGCATGTGCCGTCATCGGCATGGCCGGGCACATTCAGCGAGCCCCGATGCCGTCATAGGCGAAGTCGACGATCCGCCGGCTCGTTTCCTCGGGGTCCAGGTCATCGATGGCCCCCGATCCCATCCGCGCCAAGACCGGCCCGACGAGCATTTCGTTGACGAAGGCCACGTCGACGCCGGGCCGGATCTCGCCCGAGGCGATGCCTTGCCGGATGAGGCGGAACATGACCTCCCGGCGGGGGGCGACGATCTCCTCGAAGTAGCGGCGGCGCAGTTCCGGGAAGGCACCCGCCTCCGCGAGCAGGGCCCGGAGCATGCTGCTGGCCCGCTTGTCGAGGGTCCGCTCGATCAGGATCGCGAGGTGGGCGATCAGGTTGTCCCGGGCCGTCGGGCCGTCGAAGGCCGGGAGCGGCTTGTTGATCGCGTCGAGGACGTCCAGATACAGCTCGTCCTTGGTCCTCCAGCGCCGGTACAGCGAGTTGCGGGACACGCCGGCGTGCTCGGCGATGGTTACCAGGGACAGCCCTGACAAGGTGGCCCCGGCGCCGACCAGGTCGAGGACGGCGTCGACCGCGGCGGCCTGGGTGCGGGGGTCTCTCTTGCGTCCTCCCGGGCGGGTGATCGTCTCCATGGCTCTCAGCATATAACGGAACAGGACTGTTGCGTTTCTGAATCCTTCTGCCTATGATACGGAACAGACCTGTTCTGTTCGCGCCGATCCATTCGATCAGCACACGGAGATCCTCATGACCTCGCTGCCAACCAGCAAGCGGACGTCCCCGTACTGGGGCGTGCTCACCATCTGTGCCATCGCGCAGTTCATGGTGGTCCTCGACGTATCGATCGTGAACGTGGCGCTCCCCCAGATGCGCCACGACCTCGGGCTCACCATCACCGCTCAGCAGTGGGTGGTGAACGCCTACACCCTGACCTTCGCCGGCTTTCTCATGCTGGGCGGCCGGGGCGCCGACCTGTTCGGCCGCCGGCGGGTCTTCCTGGCCGGCCTGTCGCTGTTCACCGCGGCCAGCCTCATCGGGGGCCTGGCCCAGACCGGCGCCTGGCTGATCGCGGCGCGGGCCGCCCAGGGACTGGGCGGTGCGGTGCTCGCGCCAACCTCGCTCAGCCTTCTGACCTCCACCTTCACCGATATGACGCAGCGGCGCCGGGCCATGGGCGTCTGGTCGGCGACGGCCGCCAGCGGCGCCGCCGCCGGAGTGCTGGCGGGCGGCGTCCTGACCGACCTGCTCGACTGGCGATGGGTGCTGTTCGTCAACGTGCCTGTCGGCCTGATCCTGCTGGTCACCGCCCCGCGGGTGCTGCCAGAGTCCCAGGCTCCGGGCTCCCGCACGCGACTCGACGTGGAGGGGGCGGTCGTCATCACGGCCGGCCTGGCCCTGTTCGTCTACGGCATCGTGAGCACCGACACCCACTCGTGGGGCTCGCCCCAGACCGTCGCGGCGCTGGCGGCGGGGGTGACGCTTCTGCTCGTCGCTCTCCTTGTCGAGGCGCGGGTGGCTCGCAGCCCGCTGGTGCCGCTCGGCATCTTCCGGCGCCGCTCCCTGTGCGCGGCGAACGGAATCGCCATGGCCGTGGGCGCGGCGCTGTTCGGCATGTACTTCTTTATCTCCCTCTACCTGCAGCAGGTCGCCGGATACAGTCCGCTGCGGACAGGCCTGGCCATCTTGCCGGCCGGGCTGATGACGCTCGCGGGTTCGCTGGCGGCCCCGCGACTGGTCGCCAGGATCGGCGCGAGGCGGCAACTGGTGATCGGCCCCTTGCTGTCCGCGGCCGGCCTGCTGTGGATGTCGTTCCTGTCGTTCGGTGACGGCTACCGGGCGCACATGTTCGTCCCGCTCGCGCTGTTCGGCCTCGGCATCGGCACGACCTTCGTGCCGATGACCCTCACCGCGACGGCCGGGGTCCCGGCCGCCCAGGCAGGCCTCGCCTCCGGCCTGGTCAACACCGCCCGGCAGATCGGAGGCGCCGTGGGCCTGGCCGTCCTCGCGACGCTGGCCGCCGCCGCCACCCGCGAGAGCCGTTCCCCCGCGCACCCGGCCCGGATGGCTGTCACCGCCGGGTACGACCGCGCTTTCCTCGTCGCCGGGCTGCTGCTGCTCGTCGGTGCCGGGCTCGCCCTGCTGATCCGCTCGCAGGCACCGGCCCGCGCGCCACGCACCGTCGGCGACGGCCCCGCAGACCCGTCTATCCCGCCGGCCGCCGCGCCGCCTATCGGCTCCGCCGCCTGAGACCTTCAAAGTCCGCGCACACCGTCAGCGAGTTCCCGGAGGATGTCGATGTGGCCGTTGTGCCGGGCAGTCTCCTCGATCAGGTGGAACAGGACCCAGCGCAGCGTTACCGGCTGCTCCGCCCCCGAGCCCAGGTCGCCCCTGCACGGGGTGTCCAGGTCGAGGGAAGCTACCAGCTCACGGTGCCGTGCGCAGGCAGCCCGGTACTCCGCCAGCAGCTGAGCGAGCGGCACCTCGACTGCGATCAGGAACTCGCGATCGGGATCGTCGGCGGTCCACGGCGGGTCGATCGCGCCGCCGAGCAGCTTCTTCTCGATCCACGAGGCCTCGACCCAGCGCAGGTGGCTGATCAGCCCGGAGATTGTCATGAGCGGCGAGCCAGGCAATGGCGCCCGGCGGGCATCGGCATCCGACAGGCCCGCGCACTTGGCATGCACGGTATCGCGGGCGTAGTCGAGGAACGTGGTCAGGATCGTGCGCTCGTCCCAGCTAGCCGGGATGTCGTCTGTCCGGCCAGGCGAGATCGACTGTGAAGCTGATGGTGAGGTCATGTCATTCCCCTGCTGAGCAGAGGCGCGACCGTGGACCGCTATCGGCCGGTCTCCGGAGGCGCCTGATGATGAGCGGACATCGCGCCTCCTTCCTGGGCCGGTTGCGCCGCGCCGTGCGGCCGCGCGCCGAGCTTAACCCGCCCGGCCGGGCCGGGCAACGCAGTTCCCCGCAGCCTCAGCCTCCCGCCGGTCCAGGCGTCCGGACTTGGTCCGGCTCCCCGCCGGCTCAGCGCCGACGCCATCGTGGTGGGACATGGGGAAGTATGTAGCTATGAGCGACCCCGACGAGACGCGCCCCCTGGTGGCCGCCGCTGGCGGCATCGTGAGCCTTGACGCCCGCGCGGTGCGGGCAAGCGTGGCGGTAGCGTCCAGGGCCGGGGACGGCGACATGGCGCGGGCCACGCCGTGCGGCGACTGGACACTGGCCCAGCTTCTCGCGCACATGGCCCTGCAGCACGACGGCTTCGCCGCCGCGGCGGCGGGGAACGGCGCAGACCCGTCGGTATGGCGCTCCCGGCCGCCGTCGGCCGACCCGGTCGCGGATTACGCCGCCGCCGCCGACCGGGTGCTGCGGGCGTTCGGGGCCGACGGCGTGCTCGCCCGGAGGTTCAGCCTGCCCGAGATCGCCACTGGCGCGACGTTCCCGGCCCGGATGGCCATCGGCTTCCACTTCATCGACTATGTGGTGCACGGCTGGGATGTCGCGCGCGCACTGGGCCTGGACTACGAACTCGAGCCCGACCTGCTGGACGCGGCCCTGGTGATCGCCGAGGCGGTCCCCGACGGTGAGACCCGGCTGCGAGCCGGAGCCGCGTTCGCCCCGCGGGTCGCCGCGCCGGAGGGCGCTACCCCGCTGGGCCAGATCGTGGCCCTGCTCGGGCGGCGCCCCGGCTGGCGACCGCCATCGTGAGAGCTGCCGCGGCCGTCCGCGGGCGCGCGGTCAGAGCGCCGCGGTCCCTCCCTCGAGGAAACGC
>JASIJN010000334.1 GCA_030050125.1 Streptosporangiaceae bacterium
GGCACCACCGTGGCCCCGGCCGACTCCGCGGTGGCCGATGCGGCCATCGCCGAGACCGAGCGGCCGGCGGGCACCAGGACGACCACGCGGCCCCGCGGCCCCGGCCGGGTCATCACGGGAAGCCCGGACGGCTCGGTGATGACGCGCGCCCATGGCATCACCGCCGAGAGTTCCGAGGTCGTCAGCCCGACGGCGAGCACGCTGCGAGGATGCAGGTCGTTGATCTCGCGCAGCGCGACGGTGCTCAGCGACGAGGTCAGCCGCGCCTGCCGCGCGCCTTTCCCGCCGCTGCCGGAGGAGGCGGTGCTGGCCGTGCCGGTGACCAGCGGCGACAGGAGCAATGGCGCATGCGCCCGCTCGGCCACGAACACGGCGGCGGCCACATCGGCCGGGCGGTTCGCGTTGGCGACCACCGCGCTCGGTGCGCACCCGAACAGGGCCTGCGCCACGCCCGCGGCAACGGCGGCCGGCGAGCCAGACTCGACGAGCGTCCCCGCGGTCGCGCGGGTGCAGGCCGACGAAGCGGGCGCCCCATGCTGGTAACCGGCAAAGGCGAAGGATACGGCGCCTACTGCGACGGACAAAGCAATTGTCAGCGTAATGCCCGGGCGATGTGAGATTTGCCGCCCGCGGCGGTCGCCCCATGGTCCTGGCATGCGGTAGTTCCCCCGTATAGATTACCAATCCATTTACCGGCATTGGCGGGACATTGGCCGTTGGAAGCCATTTATGCTGGCGAAGGCTTTATCGCCCGCGAGACGGCGCGTTAAACATTCTGCTGTTTTGGCCGCCACAAGTGCCTGCCGGTTTCGCGGGAGAAGACCTGTTATTGGACCGGCCCATTCCGGGCTGAAGAGTGGCCATAGTCGGGCCCGGCCGAGGCCGCGATCCCGGGCCCGGCCGCGGGCGCGATCAGCCGATGCGCGAGCGTCCCGCCCGGGCTCAGTTCGGCAACCCGCCGAGGTAGCTGGCGGCGAGCAGCGCGTTGTCGCTGCTCAGCCGATCGGCGGTGTCGGCCGCCACGAGTTCGCCGTGCGCGAGCACGTAGCCGCGGCTGGCGATCTTCAGAGCCAGGTGCACGTGCTGTTCGACCAGAAGCACGCCGACCCCGCTCGTGGCGGCGAAGTCGCGCACGACGGGCAGCAGGCGCTCGACGATCAGCGGGGCGAGACCGAGGCTGAGCTCGTCAAGCAGCAGGACCCTCGGCTTTCGCACGAGCGCCCGGGACAGCGCCAGCATCTGCTGCTCGCCGCCCGACAGCAGCCCGGCCCGGCGCCCGCGCAATTCCCGCAACGCCGGGAAATGCTCGAACGCCGCCTCCTGGTCGGCTGGTTCGGACACGCCATCCAGGCGGAAATGCTCGGCGACGGTGAGCCCGTAAAAGATCCCGCGGTCGTGCGGCACGTGAACGATCCCCCGGCGCGCCCGCACGGTCGGCGAGACGCCCGCGAGATCAGCGCCGTCCAGCCGCACAGCGCCGGCCATCGGCTTGATCAGGCCGGAGATGGCCCGCAGGGTGGTGGTCTTCCCGGCGCCGTTGGCACCCAGCAGGGCGACGACCTCGCCGGGGGACACCGTGAGCGTCAGGTCGCGCACCACTGGCGCGCGGTCGTACCCGACGCTCAGGCGGTCGACCTCGAGCGTGACAGTGCCGCTCACTTGGCCATCCGCTCTATCTGGCGAGACACCGGGCCCACCCATCAGCCGACGAAACATCAACAAAACTGACGGACATGTTACTGACTAAATTGTTGACAAGTAACCCTCACAGGTCTTTGCTTATGGGTGTCTCACCGGGGGCACGGTCGGCCGTCACCTGGCCGCCATCCCGGAATGACATGCCGTTCTCTACCGATCGCTGCTGCACCCAGAACGCCGACGCGAAGCCCCCCCGACAGGGAGAGCAGTGGACACGACCGCGGTCATGAATGGCGGCTGGCCAGCCTGGGCTACGGCAGCGCCCCGCTTGCGGGAGAAGCGAGGGGTCCCCGGGACGGGATAGGGGACCCGGTACGCGAGATTCGCAAGCCTCATGCAGCCGTACCTGCGCCAGGAGGACGAAATGAGCAGGCAGAGTGGCAGAGGGCTGCTCGGAATGGCGGCCATCGCGGCCATCGCAGCGGTTGCGCTCGCCGCGGCCGGCTGCGGGAGCTCGAGCACCTCGAGCACCCCTTCCAGCAGTTCCACCAGCAATTCCAACTCGGCCGCGAACGCGGCCCAGGGACCGGGCGGAGCCGGGTCCAAGTCCGTCACCAACTACCTGGTCTACACCGACGGCAAGGCCGGTAAGGCCGACCCGTCGCTCTCGCCGGTCTACATCGGCTGGCTCAACCAGCAGGGCGGCTCGCAGGCCATCGGCCCGCTGGCCACCAACGGCGCGCAGATGGCGGTGTCGTACATCAACGCCGAGCTCGGCGGGGTAGACGGCCACCCGCTCGAGCTGTCCACGTGCTTCATCGCCTCCGCCGAGGAGGAGGGCACCACCTGCGGCCAGCAGTTCGCCGCGAACAACAAGATCGACGTGATCGCCGAGGGCGGCGTCGCGATCGGCATCCAGCCGTTCTACTCCTCGGTCGGGACGAAGACGCCGGTCATCGTCGGTGTGGCGGCCACGCCCACCGATGCCGTGCAACCCAACGCCGTGATCCTGTTCGGCGACGTGACCCACGTGCTCGGCCCGTTCGGCACCTACGCCAAGGACGTGCTGCACGCCAAGACCGCGGCGCTGGTCTACCCGGACATCGCCGGCATCACCCAGGGCGCCGCCGCGATCGAGGCGGGGCTCAAGGCGGCCGGCGTGACGGTCAAGGCCGTCGGCTACGACGAAACCCAGACCGACCTGACCGGAACGCTCATCGCGGCGGGCGCGACGACGGCCGACATGGTGATCCCGTACAGCGACTCCTCGGGCTGCGTGAACCTGGCCAAGAGCCTGATCCAGCTGGGCATCACCAACGCCAAGAAGATCGTTTCCGCGCCGCTGTGCCTGAACGGGCAGGTCGCGGCCGGCCTTGGCGGCGACTACCCGATCTGGACGTATGCGATCGCCAGCTCGCTGTTCGGCGACCCGACCGATCCGGGCATGCCGGCCTACATGAAGGTGGCGGCGAAGTTCAGCACCCCGGCGGACGCGCCGGACCCGTGGAACATCGTCTCGTTCTCGCAGATCCTCACCATCGACCGGTTCATGAACGAGATCGGCTACGCGCACCTCAGCGCCTCGGCCATCCTGGCCAAGGCCAAGGCGTTCACCGGGCCGGTCGCGCTCGGCGCGCCGTCGCTGGACTGCGGGGAGTTCTCCTCGGCCCCGGCGGTCTGCAACGACCGGACCCAGTTCTTCGAGTACAAGGGCAAGCACGTGTTCGTCAAGGTGGCCGGCTGGCTGCAGCCGCCATCGTGACCGGTGTCGAAAGAGGGGCGAGGGAGCCCGCGACCGAGCGAGGAGGGAAGGAGGCGCGCCTAAGCGCCCCGGAGGCGAGCGAGAGACATAAAGAGTGGAAATCATACTGCTGTTCGTCCTGCTCGGGCTCGGCTCCGGCGCGCTGATCGCCGGGATCGCGCTGGCCGTGGTGCTCACCTATCGCGGGTCGGGAATCATCAACCTCTCGACCGGCGGGATGGCCATGCTCGGCGGCTATGCCTACTGGGCGCTGAACACCGGGAAGATCGCCTCGCTCCCGACCTGGCTGGCGCTGCCGCTGAGCCTGCTGTTCGTGGTGGCCGTCGGCGCGGTCACCGAGATCGTCGTGTACCGGCCGCTGCGCAACTCCGCGCCGCTGGCCAAGCTGGTCGCCTCGCTCGGCGTGCTGCTGGTCGCGCAGGCGGCGATGCTGCTCGCCTTCGGCATCGCGCCCCAGCCCGAGCCGAGCATCCTGCCGCAGAACGACGTGCACATGCTCGGCGCGGTGGTCCCGGTGGACCGGTTCATCCTCACCGGCATGGTGATCGTGGCCGCGGCGGTGCTCGCCGCGGTTTACAAGTGGACCCGGTTCGGGCTCGCCACCCGTGCGGCGTCGGAGAACGAGGTCGCGGCCATGCTCGGCGGACTGTCGCCGAACATGATCTCGCTGGTCAACACGCTGATCGCCGCGCTGCTGGCCGGGGGCCTGGGCATCCTGGCCGCCTCGATCACCGAGCTTGACCCGCAGACGCTGCCGCTCCAGATCATCCCGGCGCTGGCCGCGGCGCTGCTGGCCGGGTTCACGTCGTTCGGCGTCGCCTGCGGCGCGAGCATCGGGATCGGGATCCTCTACTCGCTGATCCAGTACGTCTCGAGTCAGTCCTGGTTCCCGCAGTCCGGCGGGGTCGCCCTGCCCGGCGTCACCGACCTGCTCGCGTTCCTGATCATCGTGGGCGTGCTCTTCTGGCGCGGATCGCGGATACCCGCCCGGGGCGAACTGGTGGAGCGGCGCCTGCCGGCGGTGCCGCGCCCGCGGAACCTGGCCCGCACCTCGCTGATCCTGGCCGCGGTGGCCGCGGTGGCCCTGGTCGTGCTGCCGTTCGACTTCCGCGAGGCGCTGATCAACACGCTGATCGGAACGCTCATGGCGCTGTCGCTCGTGGTCGTCACCGGCTTTGTGGGACAGATCTCGGTGGTCCAGCTCAGCCTGGCCGGGGCGGCCGGCTTCACGATCGCGCACATGGCCTTCAACTTCGGGATCACGTTCCCGGTCGCGGCGCTCGCCGGCATCGCGGTGGCGGTGGCGATCGGCATGGCGACCGCGGTATCGGCGCTGCGGGTGCGGGGCGTGAGCCTGGCCGTCGTGACGCTGGCCGGCGCGGTCGCGATCGAGAACTTCGGCTTCGTCAACAACACCTGGGGCGGCGGTGAGGCCGGGTCGCCGGTGCCCGAGCCGAAGTGGTTCGGGCTCGACCTCGGGCCGCAGGCCCCGTTCCGCGGGCTCGACCATGATCTGCCGAGCCCGGTGTTCGGCTGGGTCGCGCTGGTCTGCGTGGTGCTGCTCTGCGCGGGCGTGGGGGTGATGCGCCGGCGCTCGCTCGGACAGCGGATGCTCGCCGTGAGGTCCAACGAGCGCGCCGCCGCCGCGGCGGCGATCAATCCCCGGACGGTCAAGTTCGCCGGCTTCGGCATCGCGGCGTTCATCGCCGGCGTGGCGGGCGACCTGTACGCGTACAACTTCGGGTCGGTCAGCGCCGACCGGTTCGACGCGGTCACCGCGCTGAGCCTGATCGCGTTCGCGTACGCGGGCGGCATCACGCTGATCTCCGGCGCGGTGTTCGCCGGCCTGATCTCCGCGCAGGCGCTGATCCCGTATGCGCTGGACAAGTGGTTCGGGCTGAACGGGAACTGGTTCCTGCTGTTCGGCGGCGTGCTGCTGATCTTCACCCTGATCCGGAACCCGGAGGGCGTCGCCGGCGATATCTATAGGCGCACCCATAAGCGACCCGTGCTCCGCCCGCCGGCCGGTCACGGGGGCTCGGCCGCGGAGAGGGACGGGGAGCTGGTTCCGGGCGGGGGCACGCGGGCGGGCCTGGCCGGGTCGCCTGCCCTGGGGCAACACGGCGGGTCGTCCCCCCCGGGCGGCACCGTGCTGCGGGTGAGCGGGCTGTCCGTGGCGTTCGGCGGCGTCCGCGCGCTGCGAGACGTCTCGCTCGAGGTGCGCGACGGCGAGCTGGTCGGCCTGATCGGTCCCAACGGGGCAGGCAAGACCACGCTGGTCGACGCGGTAACCGGCTTCGTGACCGGCGGCGGCCGGGTCGAGCTGGACGGGCATTCCCTGGCCGGGCTCCCGCCGCACGAACGCGCCCGTCGCGGCCTGGCCCGGACCTGGCAGGGCACCGAGCTCTTCCACGACCTCGATGTGCGGGAGAACCTGATGGTCGCGGCCGACCGGCCGGGCTGGCGGTCGATCACCAGGCGGTCCGTGGCCGCGCGGCGCGACGCCGAGGCGGCGCTCGGGGTCTTCGACCTGGGGTGGGCCGCCGACGCCATGCCCGATCAGCTCTCCGAGGGCCAGCGCAAGCTGGTCGGGGTGGCCCGGGCCCTGGCCGGGAACCACCGGATCGTGTGCCTCGACGAGCCCGCCGCGGGCCTCGACGCGCGCGAGACCGGGGAACTCGGCCGGCGCCTGCGTGCCCTGGCCGACGAGGGCCAGTCCACGCTGCTGATCGACCATGACATGGGGCTCGTGCTGAGCATCTGCGACCGGGTGGTCGTCCTGGAGTTCGGGCGGGTCATCGCCGACGGCCCGCCGGGCCAGGTACGCCGCAACCCCCGGGTGGTGGCCGCGTATCTCGGCACGGGCCACGCCGAGCCCGGCGCAGCCGAAGCCCCGCCGACCGGGCCCGCCCAAGTGGAGGCGGGTTAGCACGAGACGTGGCGTTGACAACCGTCGTTTGAACGCTCAGTCGCAACCCAGGAGGGCCGGAAATGCTAGACAATCTCCACGCCGACGTGATCGGCTCCATGCTGCGTCCCCGTTACCTGTGGGAGGCGCGGGCCGCCCTGGACGCCGGCCAGATTTCGGCGGCACAGTTCAAGCGGGTCGAGGACCGCGCGGTGGACGGGGCGATCGCCCTGCAGGAGGGCTGCGGGCTCGACGCCATCACCGACGGGGAGCTGCGCCGGTTCTCGTTCCTCGACCAGTTGCTGGGCGAGATCGAGGGCGGCAGCGACAAGGAGGGCGCGGCCGTCCGGTTCCACGCGAAGGACCCCAGCGAGGACTGGGACTGGCATCCGCCGGTGACGATCACCGGCAGGCTCCGGGCCCGGCGCCAGATCACTCTCGAGGAGTTCGCGTACGCCCGGGCCCGGGCGCAGCGGACGGTGAAGGTGACGCTGCCCAGCCCGCTGGTGCTCTACGGCGCGTGGTCGCCGGAGCTGTCCACGGCCGCCTACGCCGACCCGTGGGAGATGTTCACCGACGCCGCGACGATCATCCGCGAGGAGGCGGCGGCGCTGGCCCGCCTGGGCTGCACCTACATCCAGATCGACTCCCCGGACCTGGGCACCCTGGTCGACCCGGAGAACCGGCAGCTGCGCGAGTCGCTGGGCATGCCGACCGAGCGCACCCTCACCGACGGCGTCGACATCATCAACTCCGTCGGCGACGTCCCCGGGGTCACCTTCGGCCTGCACCTGTGCAAGGGCAACTATCAGAGCAAGTGGATCGCGAGCGGCGGCTACGACTCGACCGCGGACAAGATATTCAGCCGGATGAGCAACTTCGACGTGTTCCTGCTCGAATACGACGACGAGCGGTCGGGCTCGTTCGAGCCGCTGGCCAACGTGCCGGACGACAAGCTGGTCATCCTCGGCCTGGTGTCCAGCAAGTGGGCGGAGATCGAGCCCGTCGACACGCTCGTGGCGCGGATCAACGAGGCGGCGCGTTACGTGGACCTGGAGCGGCTCGGCCTGTCCACCCAGTGCGGGTTCTCCCCGGTCTCGATCGGGGCCAACCTGATCACCCAGGACACCCAGCAGCGCAAGCTGGAGCTGGTCGGGGAGGTGGCCCGCCAGGTCTGGGGCTAACGGCCCGACCGGCAGATTGAGTTCAGAGTCCGGCCGGGACCGGCGGCGACCCGTGCAGCAGGATCCGGTTCATCACCCGGCGCATCCCGTGGTAGTCGTTGACCGCCATATGCCACACCTGCCGGTTGTCCCAGAACGCGATCGAGCCTGGCCGCCAGGTGAACCTGGTCACGAACTCCGCCTGGCCGCCATGGTCGAACAGGTACCGGAGCAGCCCGAGGCTCTCCCGCCGGGTCCAGCCCTCGAAGCGCATGGTGTACTCCGGATTGACGTAGAGCACCGGCTTCCCGGTCTCGGGATGGCGGGTGACCACGGGATGCAGCGGGCCCTCCGCGGCGTCGTACTCCGCGATCGACGGCTCCGGCGGCGAGGTCTGCTCATAGCTGAGACCGAGATTGCGCACGTTGGCGTGCACCGCGCGCATGCCAAGCAGAGCGCGCTTAAGGCCGTCGGACAGCGCCGCGTAGGCCGGCACCATCCCGGCGAACAAGGTGTCGCCGCCGTAGGCCGGGCATTCCTCGGCGAACAGCATGGTGCCCATCGGTGGCTCGTCGAAGCAGGTCATGTCGACGTGCCAGCTCTCCCCGACGTTGCGCGTCTGGTCCGGCTCCTTGCGGAGCTGTTGCTTCGTCCGGATCGGCCCGAAGCGCAGCGCGAACCGCTCTCGCTGGTCCTCGTCGAGGAACTGGTTCCGGAAGAAGATGACGCCGTGCTCGGCCCAGGCCCGGCGCACCGCCGCATAGGTGGCGTCCGGGTACTCGCGGGTCAGGTCGAGCCCGCAGATTTCCGCGCCGATGTACCCGCCAATGAGCCGGACCTCCGGCAGGCCTGCCGTCATCTCGCCGTTCCCTCCGCGCTGCCGGACGCCGAGGACCGGTCATCGGATCTCAGCTCTCATCATCGCCTCGCGGGGACCGGCCGCGACAGCACGTTGCTGCAGGCTGGAAGGGCAACGGCGGCCGCGGCACTTACTTGAGCGCCCCGGCCGTGAGACCGGAGATGATCCTGCGCTGGGCGAATATGACGATCAGCGCGATGGGCACCGAGATGATCACCACGGCCGCGTCGATGAGGTTGTAGAAGGTCTGGTACTGGCTCTGGCCCAGGCTGACGATGGCCAGCGGAGCGGTGAACCGGTCCGGGGTCTGCATGAACGACAGGGCGAAGGTGAAGTCGTTCCAGGCCAGGATGAACGAGAGGATCGTGACCGTGAAGATGGCGGGCATGGCGACGGGCACAATGACCTTGTACAGGGCCTGGACCCGGGTGGTGCCGTCCACGATCGCGGCCTCTTCGAGCTCGCGGGGGATCTGCGAGAAGTAGTTGGTCAGCAGCCAGGTGCCGAGCGGCAGGGTGTAGATCAGGCAGGCGATGATCAGCGCGGGGTAGCTGTTGAGCAGGCCGAGCCGGCGGTAGACGATGAACAGCGGCCCCACCATCGCCAGCAACGGGAAGAACGCGCTGAGCAGGATGAAGCCCAGGATGAGGCCCTTGCCGCGGATGCGGGTCCGCGACAGGGCATAGCCGGCGAGCGATGCCAGGATGACCGTGACCACGGTGGTGGAGACCGAGACGATCACGCTGTTCAGCAGCGGCCGGAGGAAGTCCTGCTGGGTGAAGTCGTCGATGTAGTTGCTGAACGTGATGTGACCGGGGAGCAGGCTCGTGGTCCCCGTGCTGATCTCGGCCGGGGTCTTCAGGGACGTGATGACGATCCAGTAGAACGGGAACAGGCTGACCACGACGAAGGCCGCGAGCAGCCCGAAGAACCCGGTCTGCCGGGCCGCGCGGCCCGCCGCGAGGCCCCGCCCGTGCCTGCCTGCCGCGCTCATCGCGCTCATCTCGCTCGCCTCCCTGACGTGCGCGCCGCGCCCGCGGCGCCCGCGTGAGTCATGCCGCCTGCTCGATCCTGAAGCTGCGCACGTAGATCGCCGCGATGATCAGCGCCATGACGATCATCGCCACCGAGATCGCGCCGCCGTAGCCGAAGTCGAAGTCGGTCAGGAACGCCTGGTAGTTGAGGTACGAGAGGACCTGGGTGGACGTCCCCGGTCCGCCGCCGGTCATGATGTAGACCACGTCGAAGATCATGAACGAGGACAGGGTGCGGAAGATCAGCGCCACCACCAGCGCGGGCTTGAGCAGCGGCAGCGTGAGGCGCCGGAACGTCTGCCAGGCGCTGGCTCCGTCGATCCTGGCCGCTTCGTAGATGTCTCGCGGGATGACCTGGAGCCCGGCGAGCAGCACGATGGCCATGAAGGGCGTGTTTCGCCAGGCGTCGGCGATCAGCAGCGCGGCCCACGCGGTCCAGGTGCCGTCGAGCCAGGTGGTGCTGGCCAGCGGCAGGTGCAGTTCGGTCAGCAGGTAGTTGACGAAGCCCTGCTGCGGGTCGAACATCGTCTTCCACAGCTCGGCGGAGACCACGGTCGGCACCGCCCACGGGATGAACACCGCCGCTCGCACCACGCCGCGGCCGCGGAAGGGCTTGTTCAGGGCGAGCGCCAGCGCGAGCCCGACCACGGTCTCGATCGCGACGGACGCCACGGTGAAGCCGGCCGTGTGGATGAGCGCGGGCACGAACTGGTCATCGGTGAAGAGCTTGCTGTAGTTGGCCAGCCCGGCGAAGCCGCCCAGCGGCGGGACCAGGTAGTCCACGTGATGGAACGAGTTCCACAGGTTGTAGATCAGCGGGTACGCGGTGATCGCCAGCAGCGCGATCAGCGCCGGGGCGACCAGCCAGAGGCCGAGCCTGCGGTCTTGGGCGAGCAGGGTGCGCCGGCGCCCCCCTGTCGTCCGGGCCCGGCTAACGGGCCCGGACGACAGGATCTGCTCCTCGCGAGCGGCCACGCGCAGCTACTTCGAGGCCGCGTAGAGCTGTGCCACCGTCGGAGCGGTCGAGGCCAGCGCCGCGCTGGGCGTCGCCTGGCCGCTGAGCACCGACGAGATCATGCTCTGCAGCTGGCTGGAGATCTGCGCGTACACCGGGGTCACCGGCCGCGCCACGACCGCGCTGTAAACGGCCTGCTCCTGCTTGTAATACGGCGCCGCCGCGTACAGCGTGGAGTTGTACGCCGCCTCCAGCGAGGGCGGGTCACCCGCGTTGATCGCGCGCGTGTCCTGAGCGGCGGAGCTGGTGAGGTACTGGATCAGCTCGTAGGCGGCCGCCTTGTGCGTGCTCTTGGCGTTGATCGCGAGGTCGTCACCGCCGAGCGAGGACTGCGGGGTGGCACTCGGGAACGGAATCCACCCAGTCTTGCCGGCCAGGTTCGATCCCTTTGCCTCAGACAGCTGGAAGATATACGGCCAGTTCAGCGCGAACGGAGTCTGCCCGGACTGCCAGGCCGCCTGGACGTTCGGCTCCTCCCACCCGGTCACCGCGGCCGGGGAGATCTTGTACGTGTGGATCGCGTCGTACATGAACGTGAGGGCCGCGACGTTGGCTGGGGTGTCGATGTTCGACAGGTCGCTCAGGCCGATCTGAGCCCCGAAGCTCTGCCATGCGGTGACCGCGCCCTCGTACTGGGCACCCTCGAAAGCCAGACCCTCCTTGAGCGCCGGGTCCGTCTTCATCGCGGCCTGTGCGTCGCTGACGAGCTGGGAGATCGAGGTCGGCGGGGTCTTGATCAGGTCGGTGCGGTAGTAGATGCCCTCGGCGTTGATGAACCAGGGAATCGCGTACACGCCGCCGTTGTACTCCCCGGTGGCCATCTGGCCGGAGAAGAACGAGCTGGTGGCCGGATGGAGCGAGTTGAGGTTCGCGATCCAGCCTGCCTGGGCGAACGATGACGGCCAGGTCACGTCCGTATAGACCAGGTCGGGCGTGGAGGAGCCCGCTATGAAGTAGTGCTCCTCCTGCTCTTCTGCCACCGTCGAGTTCGACGAGACGTTCAGGATGCTGACCTTGATGTTGGGGTGCAGCTTCTCGAAGCTGGCGATCGCCGCCATGGTCGCCGTGCCTTCCGAGCCCAGGCCCGCCGTCGCGAACACAATGGTCTGGTTGGCGCTGGCCGGGACCTGTGAGCTGGCGCTCGGGCTGCTGCTGCTGCTTCCGCAGGCGGCCAGCCCCAGCGCCATCACGGCCGCGGCGCTGAAAACGACGGCGCTCGCGGGTCTGTTCTTCGGCCACAATCTCATCGTGGCTGCCTCCTCTGTGGGTGGGTAACGGTGCTGGATTTCATCCGTGCTTGATGACCTGGTTCAGCTCCTCGGCCAGGTTGGTAATGGTGGCGTTCACGGGTTCGCGCAGCATCAGGGCCTCGTGCACGGAACTCGATATCGCCAGGCTGAGCTGGTTGTACTCGGGTATCTCCGGCCGCGGCTTCGCCGAGAGAATGGCTTTCTCTAGCACCGGCAGGTACGGAAACTGCCTGATCAGCGAGGGCTCGGTGTACAGCTGAGTCCAGACCGGGGGGAGTGAGCCGTTCACCAGGACCTGCCGCTCGACCGGCAGGCTGGTCAGGAACCTGATGAACGCCAACGCCG
Source organism: Streptosporangiaceae bacterium (assembly GCA_030050125.1). Next base: position 11,975 of record JASIJN010000334.1, read on the forward strand.
TGCGCTGATGCCGGGAGAACGCGCTGATGGCCAGGTTCGCGCCGCCCAGCGAGCTCGACCCTGGCCCGTCAGGTCCGGGCAGTGCCTCCACGCCGAACTTCCCGGCGATGACGTTGCCCGGGCCTGGCGTGCTGGCGTCGCCGTAGACGTAGGGCCAGTTGTTCAGGAACAGCAGCTTGCCTTGTTCGAACGCGTCCTGTGAGGCCTGCTCGTCGTAGCTGAGCGCCGCCTTGGGGATCCAGCCCTCGCGGAACCCGTTCACCAGGAAGGACAGGCCCTGCCGGGCCTGGGGCGAGTCGACCGTGACCCGGTCGCCGTCGGGGGACAGGATGCTGCCCCCGGCCGACTGGACGGCCTCCGCGAAATTGACCGTGAGCCCCTCATACGCGAGGAACTGGCCAGCGTAACCCCACAGGCCAAACCGGGGCGCGACCGTTCGCGCGAGCGATGCGAGCTGCGCCCAGGTCCGCGGCGGCTGGACGCCCGCCTTCCTGAGGATGTCCGCCCGGTAGTAGAGCAGCTCGGCGTTGCTGGTGAACGGGGCTGCCCAGAGCCTGCCCTGGTAGGTCGCGGTGTCCACGGCCGGCCGCAGGAAGTCGCCGAGCGGGAACATCCTCGGGCTCAGGGGTATGACCCAGCCGCTGGCTGCGAACTCTGCCGTCCACACGACGTCCAGGCTCATCACGTCGTAGACGTCGCTCTTCTCCTGCAGATTCGTCACCAGCTGGGCGAGCTGGTCGTCCGCGTCGTCAGGCAGCTGGATTAACGTGACCCGCTGGCCCGGGTGGGCGCGGTTCCACTCGCGGATCAGGCCGGGCAGGTAGTTGCTGGTGTCAAGCTTGCCGGTGGCGAAGGTGATCGGCCCGATGCCGCTCAGCGATGGCGGGGGGCCCGCGAAGCCGGCCGTGGCGCCGGTGATACCGCAGCCGCCGGCCAGCGACGCCATCGCGGCCAGCGCGGGAATGGCCAGCCGCGAAGCGGTGAACCGGCCGTCTCGCCGGCGCGGTCGCGGACGCCTCATCGGTTCACCACCCGCCCCGCCTCCTTGCTGGACGCCTAATACATGCGTGTTATATACCTATGTTAGGTAGGGGTCAACGGGAGGTTGCGAAGATGTTGCGCAGGCGTGCCGGAGGCGGTCGTTGCCAGGCCGGTGCAATTCCGGCAGGCCTGTGTCACGATGTCCTCGAGGTGCTGATGGCCGCAAGGGTTCTTACGCTGGAGGGGGCGGGGTCGTGCGGCTGCCACTGCTAGCGCTACTGGCCAAGGAGCCCGCTCACGGTTACGAGCTGAAGAATCTCCTGGAGCAGACGTTTGGCGAGGCGTATCCGTCGCCGAACATCGGCCAGATCTATGTGACACTCCAGCGCCTCGAGCGCGATGGTCTGGTCAGCAGTCAGGACGTGGTCCAGACCACCAGGCCGAACAAGCGCGTCTACGAGCTGACCCCGGCCGGACGGGACGCGCTGGCCGCATGGATCGAGGAGCCGAGCGACGGACCCAGGGTCCGCGACGACTTCTTCATGAAGCTGGTCCTCAGCCCGCTGGCCGGTGCGACCGACCAGATGGCCCTGATCAACAGGCAGCGCAGGTACTACCTCAATCTGATGCGCGGCCTGTCCGCCCTGGTGGCGGACACCGACCGTGGCAGCCGCGTACCCCGCCTGCTGATCGAGGGCGCCATACTCCACCTTCAGGCGGACCTGGACTGGCTCGAGCGGTGCCAGGAGGGACTCGTGTGATCGGATATGCCCCGGCGCACGCCGAGCCAGTGACCGGCCCGGCGCTGCTGCGGACGGCCGGGCTTACGAAGGTCTTCCGAGGGGACGGCGGGCCCGTGCCCGCGGTGCGCGGGGTTGATCTGGACGTGGGCCAGGGCGAGTTCGTCGCGGTGATGGGTCCGTCCGGGTCCGGCAAGTCCACCCTGCTGCACCTCATCGGCGGACTGGAGTCGCCGACGAGCGGCGAGATCTGGCTGGACCAGCGGCGGGTAGACGGCCTCAGTCAGGCCCAGTGGGCGGTGCTGCGCCGCCGTCACATCGGCTTCGTGTTCCAGTTCTTCAACCTGGTCTCCAATATGAGCGTGGCGGACAACGTGGAATTGGCCGCCCTGCTCGGCGGAGCCTCGAGGCGGGAGGCGCGCACGCGCCGCGAGCAACTGCTGGCCGAGCTGGGCCTGGCCGGCAAGGCACACGCCGCACCGGCACGGATGTCCGGGGGCGAGCAGCAGCGGGTCGCGGTGGCCCGGGCCCTGGCCAGCAGGCCGCGCCTGCTGCTGGCCGACGAGCCCACCGGGAACCTGGACAGCGCCAATTCCGCCGACGTGCTGCGCCTGCTCCGCCGGGTGCATGCCGAGGGCCAGGCGATCATGCTGGTCACCCACGATGCCCGCGCCGCCAGCATGGCCGACCGCATCATCCACCTGTTCGATGGCACGGTGACCGATGACTGCGCGGTCAGGGAGCCTGCCGGGCCGCCGATGGCGGCCGCCGGGGTGATCAGGCTCCGAGGGTGACGGCGGGGTGACCGCGCGGTGATCCCGGTCCGGGCCGGTCTGCGCTGGATCCGCGCCGACCTTCGGGCGCGCCGGGGCGAGGTGCTCGTCGTGGTCGCGGTCGTCGCCGGAGTCGTGACGTCACTGCTGCTGTCGGCCACCGTGCTGGCCGGGGCGACGAATCCGTGGCGCGGGCTGTTCGCCCAGACCAGGGGGGCTCAGATCTGGCTTCGCCTGACGCCGGGTACGGACGCGCACCGGCTGGCCCTGCTGGGAGGGGTGACCGCCGTCGCGGGGCCCTATGCCACGACCGCGGCCACCTTGGTGCAGGGGCCGGTGCAGTCGCCGGTCGGGCTCCGGGCCATGACCCCCGCCATGCCCGCGGTGGGTCGGCTGCTGGTCCGTCAGGGCAGCTGGCTGACTCGGCGCGCGCCGGACGGGGTCGTCCTCGAGGCCTCGTTCGCCGAGTCCGTGCATGCGACCGTGGGCGACAGCCTGATGATCGACGGCATTGACGGCAACTCCGCACGGGTCCGGGTGATCGGCATCGCGGACACGTCGGACCAGGGCTTCTATCCGGACCAGACCCCGGGGCTCATCTGGGCGCTGCGCGGGGTCCTTGACCGGGTCGAGCCTGTTGCCGGGCACACCGACGAGCTGGTAGGGCTGCGCCTGGCCGACCCGGCGATGACCGGCCTGGTGGTCCAGCAGGCGGTCACGCAGCTCGGCAGCGGCAACGTGCTCGGCGTGTCGACTTGGACCGAGGTGGAGCAGTCCATGGCGCGCGGCGACCCGCTGCTTGGCCTCCTGCTCGCGCTGTTCGGCCTGGTCGCCCTCGGCGCCGCGGTGATGGCGATCGCGAACGCCACCGGCGGGCGGGTGCTCATCCAGCTTCAGGATCTCGCCACGCTCAAGACGCTGGGATTCACCCCGGCGCAGGTCATGGGCGCGGTCCTGGCCGAACAGGCGGGCATCGGCCTGGCCGGGACGGCCATCGGGGTCGCGGCGGCCAGGGAACTGACGATCCCGCTGCTTCGCGGGCTCCCGGCCGGGGTCCTTCCAGCCGTCACGCCGCCGCCGACCGCCTGGACGGTCCTCATCGGCTGCGGCACCGAGGTCGCGGTGTTGCTGGCCACGGCGGTGCCCGGCTGGCGGGCGGGCCGGGTCGGACCGGTCGCCGCGGTACGGCGTTCCCCTCCCTCGCGCCATCTGTCCCGGCTGGCGCGCGCGGCGCTGATGTCGCGCTTCCCGCCCGCCGTGGTGCTCGGGGCCCGGGCGGCCTTCATCAGGCGGCTGCCGGCCGTGCTGACCGTCGGCGGGGTGGCCGTGGCGATGGCCATGATCACGATTGGACTGGGCTTCGTCTCGACCGTGGACGACGTCCAGCAGCATCCGGCCGATATAGGCGGCGCCGCCGCCCTGACCGTCAGCCCCGGTGAGCTGTCCGCGGCCGCCGCTCACAAGATTGTTTACGCCGACCGGCAGGTGGCGGCGATCTACCCGTCCGTCGAGGTCAGCGCGCTGCTTCCGGGCGAGACCACGACGATCACTACGCTCGGCATCGGCACCTCTGGTCGGCCGTTCCCGTTCGACGTGGCCCAGGGTCGGCTCTACCACGCGCCGGGAGAGGCCGTGGCCAGCGAGGGCCTGCTCGATGTGCTGCACCTGCGGGTCGGGGAATTCGTCCGGATGCCGATTGGCGGCGTCCCGGTGATCTTCCACATCGTGGGCCGGATCATCGAGCCCGAATACGACGGGCAGGTACTGGCCTATGGTCTCGACACGCTGGCCCAGGCCGGGGTGGCCGTGCCGCCCCCGTATTACAGCGTCGTGCTACGGCCGGGCGTCGAAGCCGACGCGGCCCGCGCGCACCTGCTGGCCGTGTCGGGCAACGGCCTCGACGTATCGGAGGCGAGCGATCCCGCCGGTCAGCTCGCGGTGGTGCGGGCGATGCTGATCGGCCTCATCGCCGTCCTCGGCCTGATCGGGCTGACCAGCCTGCTCACCGCCTCCGCGGTAGGCCTGCGTGACTACCTGCGCGACGTCGGAGTTCTGCGGGCCATGGGCCTGACCCCGACGCAGGTGATGTTGTCCCTGGTCACCAGCGCCACGATGCTAGCCCTGATCGCCGTGGCCGCGGGCACGGCGGCCGGGCTGATCCTGTCCACCCGCCTGATCAATATGGGCGCTCAGGCTTACGGGATAGGCGCGGGGATCGGCAGGCCGCCCTCGACGTCGGCGATCGTCATCGCCGTGGCCGCGGCCATGGTCGCGGTGTCGGCCACCGCCGTCCTCTCGGCCCGGCGGGCCGCCCGGGTACCGATCGCCACCAGCCTGGCTCCGTGAGGCAGGAAAGCGCTCGCCGTCCCGGTTCCGGTTGCCTCAGGCAGACGGTTGACGCATGAATTGCAGCAATATATAACAAGCATGTATATGACGGGGTCGCTGACGGGAGCAGCCGATGACCACAGCGTGCGGCACGGTCCCGGCGGGCGGC